>NZ_JADGES010000042.1 GCF_016744255.1 Maribacter sp. | reverse complement strand
GTGCATATATAGTCAGATTTTTTTAGGTATGCATGAAAAGTATTGTTGTCTATGAAGGAATCAAATAATAAGAAATTATTCTCAATTTTTTTATTACTTAATGTTTTAAAAAAATCCTGAACTTTAGGATTAGATTTATTTACTTTTCCTAAAATTATAAAAAGAATTTTTTTATTGTTTAATGCAGAAGCAGCATTTAATATTAAATCATAATCCCGTCTATTATAATCTAGTTCCCCAGGAATGCATATCCATGTACTGTCTTTTTCTTTAACTATTTCTATAGGTGAGAAATTAGGAAAAAATATTGGGTAATAGCTATGTAGTTTTATATTTAAATTATTAAAAGAAGGACTTAAAAGATGGTCGTTAATAACAAAGTATTTTTTTAAGTTTTTACTTATTAGCTTTTGGGAAAAACTATTATTAATTTTTTTTAAATTATGTATTGTTCCAAAAGATTTTATTTTTTTTTGAGGTAATAAGAAATTTAAAGCAATGATTTCTTTTTTAGAACTTGCTGAATTATATATGATAGTGTCAAAATTCTGATTTTTTAAATATGAATAAAGTTTGAATAATTTTATTATTCTTTTTATGAAAAAAACTGAAGAATCAAAATTAAATATTCTGATTTTTGATACCATATTATGGTATGCTTTGGTTTGATTTTCTAAATTTGGATGTATTATAAGGTGTATTTTATTACTATCTTCTTTTAAAAATTTTATTTGACTATAGATGCATTCTTCATGAGATTTTGTTAATTCAATTAATGCAATTTTCATAGATTTGCTTTTAAAAATATATTTCTTCAAAATAAAGTAATAAAAACCTTTTACTTCATATAAAACTTAGTATTTTTCTAAAATTATATAAGTAAATGATTAAAAAGGGATTTCTTTTATCATGACAAAAATTTCAATAATAGTAAGTACATATAATTCTGAAGATTGGCTTCGTAAAGTGTTATGGGGTTTTAACTGTCAAATATTTAAAAATTTTGAAGTTGTAATTGCCGATGATGGTTCTGGTCCTAAAACTAAAGAATTAATTGATCAAATGTCTAAGGAAGTTTTTTATCCTATAGTTCATGTATGGCAAGAGGATGAAGGTTTTCAAAAATCTAGAATATTAAACAAGGCAGTTGTAGCTTGCAATTCTGAGTATATTATTATGACAGATGGTGATTGTATACCTAGAGAAGATTTTGTTCAGGTACATCATATAAATAAAGAGGTTGGTTATTTTATATCTGGAGGGTATTATATGTTACCCATGAATATATCTAAAGCTATTACTACTGAAGATATTAAAAAACAAAATTGTTTTAATATTCAATGGTTAATGGAAATGGGTATACCTAAGACTTTTAAGAATAAAAAACTTACAGCTAAAGGGTGGATATCTAAAATATTTAATACAATTACTCCGACAAATGCTAGTTGGAACGGTCACAATTCTTCTGGATGGAAGAAAGATATAGTAAATGTGAATGGTTTTGATGAGCGTATGCAATATGGAGGTCAAGATAGGGAATTGGGAGAACGCTTGTTTAATTTTGGTATAAAATCTAAGCAATTACGGTATAGTGCCGTTTGCGTGCATTTAGACCATAAAAGAGGATATAAAACTCCGGAATCTATTGCGAAAAATATGGATATAAGAAAGGAAACTAAAAGTAGAAAATTAGTTTGGGCGCATCATGGCATCACTAAATAATAAGCTAGCTCATTCTTTTTTTCTAGACATTTTAGTTCTTTGCAATATTCTAAAACACCTAATGCGTTTAAATAGCTAATAGTAATACCTCTTTTGCCATCTAAAAAGCCTAAGCGTAGAAAAAAATGGTTAAAAAATTTCCAAGTTGGTTTAGTAAGCATTAATAAATAGGTAAACTTTTTTTCGCGATAAAAAGCTTCTTTTGCTTTTAATCTACCATATTTAAGCATTTTGCCTTTGTAGTCTTTATAATCTTTGTAACAGTAGTGTGTTAGTTTTTCTTTTAAAATTCCTGAAGAACCATTTATAATTAAAGTTTCATGAACAATTTTCTTATCAGAAAATTGAGCTTTACTTCTTCGAAAAAGGCGGTAATTTTTATCTGTTTGCCAGCCACTATAGTTTAGAGTTTGGTCTTGAAACATAAATTTTCTATAAAACCAATACGCTACATTTGTGTTATCAGAATTAATAGTAGTTGTAATTTCTGTTTCTAATTTTTTTGTAACAACTTCATCAGCATCCAAAAATAAAACCCAATCATTAGAAGCTTGTTTTAAGGTAAAAGCTTTTTGAGATGTAAAGTTAGAAAAAGGGTGTTGTATAACTTTTACTTTAGGGTGGTTTGCTAAATACTCGTACGTACCATCTGTACTATATGAATCTACCACTATAATTTCATCTGCAAACGAAATAGATTCTATGCATTTTTCAATGTATCCTATTTCATTATAAGTGATAATTAAAGCGGATAATTTTTCCTTACTGTTTGGCATTATTCTTAAATTTGACCTACACTTAATTTTTAGATTCAGATTTTATCAAAGGTTGCGCCTTTTTTTTATTCAATCTTCTTTTTATAACGCAAGAGAGCTAGAAAAAGTATAAAATTACGATGTAATATTCTTACAAATAAGATAATAGCTTCTTTTTTTAATTTTTTAACACTCCTGCTAATTAAGTTCTAAATATTTTTTTTGCTTTAGAAAGAGCAGAGCCAATAACTTGGTGCATGTCATAATATTTATATTCAGCTAATCTGCCTCCAAAAATGATATTGCTTTCCAATGATTTTTGTTTGTATTTTGTATAGATATCCATATTCCTAGAATCATTAATAGGGTAGTAGGGCTCTTTACTAGGAGTCCATTCTTCAGGATATTCTTCGGTAATTACAGTTTTCTTTTGCTTGCCAAATTCAAAATGTTTGTGCTCAATAATTCTAGTATAAGGTATAGAGGCTTCTGTATAATTTACTACGGCATTACCTTGGTAGTTTTCAGTATCTAAAATTTTATGTTTAAAATTTAAACTTCGATATTCTAATTTACCATAACAGTAGTCATAGTATTCATCAATCTTACCCGTAAATACAATAGTGTCTGCTATTTTGGAAAGTTCTTCCTTGTTTGTGTAGAAGTCCGTGTTTAATCTAATCTCTATTCCTTTTAGTAATCCTTCGGTCAATTTATTATAACCCCCAATAGGAATACCTTGATAAATGTCATTAAAATAATTATTATCAAAAGTAAAGCGCAAGGGTAATCTTTTTATAATAAAAGCAGGGAGTTCTGTTGCTTTTCTTCCCCATTGTTTTTCTGTATATCCTTTTATGAAAGTTTTATATATATCTTTTCCTACTAAAGAAATAGCTTGTTCTTCAAGGTTTTGTGGATTTGTAATATTAGCTTCTAAAGTTTGTTTTTTTATTATTTCTTTAGCTTCCTCTGGGGTGTTAACATTCCACAATTTATTAAAAGTGTTCATATTAAAAGGAAGATTAAAAAGCTTGCCTTTATAGTTTGCAATAGGAGAATTCGTATATCTATTAAAAGGGACAAAACTATTTACATAATCCCAAATTTCTTTATTATTGGTATGAAAAATATGGGCGCCATATTTATGTACATTTATCCCTTCTATATTTTCGCAATATACATTACCGCCAATATGGTTTCGCTGGTCTATAACTAAACATTTCTTTCCATTTTTTTTAGCCTCATGGGCAAAAACAGAACCGTAGAGCCCAGCGCCAACTATTAAATAATCGTATTTTTTCTTACTTATGTTGTCTTTATTCATCCTACTTTTGAAAGTGTTAAATTTAAGGTAAAAGAATGAGGTTTATTCATAAAATTTCAATCAGATTTTTTTACTATACCTATATTTGATACTATAACTAACCGTAACACAGAATGAACTTATATTATATTTCTCGGAATTATAAATCTAGTAACAACGCAGCATCTAAGCCAAAAACAGATTGCGAAGTTGTTATGGAAAATAATGGTTTTAAAAATTTAGGGTTTAAACAAACCACACATGCAAGCTCTGCTATAGGAGCAATAATTAGTTTTTTTGGTATAACAAAAGGGTTATTCTTATTGCCTAGAAAATCGGTATTAGGAATGCAATACCCTCTTAGTAAATTTTATGGTTATGTTACTACTATTGCAAGAATTAAGGGTTGTAAGATAATATTAATTGTTCATGATGTTAAAAGTTTAATGGGTAAGGCAAAGAGTATTGAAAAAGAAATGCAGAAGTTTTCTAAGGCAGATGTTCTTATAGCTCATAATGATGCAATGCAAAAATGGTTTTTAGATAATGGCTACCAAGGAAAAATAGTGCCACTTTACCTTTTTGATTATTTATCTTTTGATGAAGAATTAGAAACTGGTTTGTTGGATAGTAATGAAGAACATAAAATTGTTTTTGCAGGAGGTTTAGGGAAAGAAAAGAGTGCTTTTATTTATAAAATGGATAATTTTAAAAATAGAAATTTTACTTTAAAGTTGTATGGAAATGGTTTTCAGAAAAAAGAGGTTAATCCTAATAATTCTGTTATAAATTACCAAGGTGTATTCTCTCCAGATGCTGTTGTTAAAGAAATTAAGGGAAATTTTGGTTTAGTATGGAATGGTAATTCTGTAGAAGAATGTGCTGGTGATTTTGGGAAATATCTGTTATATAATAACCCTCATAAGACATCTTTATATATTTTATGTGGTTTGCCTATACTAGTATGGGAAAAAGCGGCAATAGCAAAATTTATTACTTCTAATAAATTAGGAATAGCTATTAATACATTAGAAGAGGTTGATGAAAAGCTAAAATACCTTAGCAAGGAAGAATATAAAGAAATGACGGATAATGTAGCTTTAACTAGAAAAAAAATAATGGAAGGTGGTTTTTTGTCGGAAGCCTTAAAAAAAGCACTAGAAATAATTTAATAAAAAACGCTCCTTAAAATACTTACAATTAATTTAAGGAGCGTTTAAAAGAATTTTTAAACCGCTACATCATATTCTCTTAAAGCATCATTCAAAGAAGTCTTTTTATTGGTGCTTTCTTTACGTTTTCCAATAATTAGTGCGCAGGGAACGTTGAATTCTCCTGCAGCAAATTTCTTAGTATAACTACCAGGAATAACAACAGAACGAGCAGGAACAATACCTTTTGTTTCTACAGGATTCTCACCAGTTACATCTATGATTTTTGTACTCATGGTTAAAACTACATTGGCACCTAAAACAGCTTCTTTCTCTACTCTAACACCTTCCACAACAATACAACGAGAACCAATAAAGGCACCATCTTCAATAATTACAGGAGATGCTTGTAAGGGCTCTAAAACTCCGCCTATACCAACACCACCACTTAAATGTACATTTTTACCTATTTGAGCACAGCTGCCAACAGTAGCCCAAGTGTCTATCATAGAACCTTCATCTACATAAGCTCCTATGTTTACATAACTCGGCATTAAAATAGTGCCAGGAGAAATGTACGCTCCATGCCTTGCAACCGCATTAGGAACCACACGTATTCCTTTTTCTTTATAGCCTCTCTTCAATGGAATTTTATCATGGTATTCAAAAATACCAGCCTCTAAAGTTTCCATTTTTTGAATAGGGAAGTACATAACTACTCCTTTTTTAACCCATTCATTTATTTGCCAACCATCTGCTGTAGGCTCGGCACAACGTAATTTGCCATTATCTAATAAATCTATTACTTTTCTAATGGCATCTTGGGTAGCGCTTTCTTTTAATAATTCTCTATTATCCCACGCTTTTTCTATTATATTTTGTAATTCCGTCATTTTATATCTAATGTTTACACAAATATAAGTGGAAGTACGGGAATTCATCTTTCAAATTTATAGTTATAACAATTTATCGTTTATTTTTGCCAAAAATAAATTTGGGAAGAATTGTAGCAATAGATTTTGGAAGAAAAAGAACAGGGATTGCAGTTACAGATGAAATGCAAATCATTGCATCTGGACTTACAACTGTAGCAACACACGATTTAGTTTCTTTTTTGCAAAAATATATAGCAGAAGAAAAGGTAGATGCCATTGTTGTTGGGGAGCCAAAGCAAATGGACAATACGCCATCAGAATCGGAAGCCTTTATTATCCCTTTTTTAAATAGACTAGCAAAAGTTTTTCCAGATATGCCTGTAGAAAGGCAAGATGAAAGATTTACATCTAAAATGGCTTTCCAAACCATGATAGATAGCGGATTAAAAAAGAATCAAAGAAAGAATAAAGCTTTAGTAGACGAAATTAGCGCTACTATAATATTACAAGCATATTTAAATAGAAAGTAAATGATATTACCAATTATAGCTTACGGAGACCCCGTTTTAAGAAAAGTAGGAACAGATATTGATGCAGATTATCCAAAGCTAAAAGAATTATTAGATAATATGTGGGAGACCATGTATAATGCCCATGGTGTAGGCTTAGCGGCTCCACAAATTGGATTGCCTATTCGTTTGTTTTTGGTGGATGCCTCTCCTTTTGCAGACGATGAGGATATGTCACCAGAAGAGCAAAAACAGTTAGAAGGGTTTAAAAAAGCTTTTATTAATCCTAAAATAACAAAAGAAACTGGTGAAGAATGGAATTTTAATGAAGGCTGTTTAAGTATTCCAGATATTAGGGAAGATGTTTCTAGAAAAGATACCATACAAATAACGTATTTGGATGAAAATTTTAAAGAGCACAAAGAATCTTATAACGGATTATTGGCTAGAGTAATACAGCACGAGTACGATCATATTGAAGGTGTTTTGTTTACCGATAAATTATCGTCTCTAAAAAAACGATTGCTTAAAGGAAGACTAAGCAACATTTCTAAAGGGAAAGTATCGGTAGAATATAGAATGCGTTTTCCAGAAATGAAAAAACGTAGATAATAGACAATTAATTAAAGTAAAAGTGGCATATTTGCGGTCTTAAAAATTGAAAGAAGAATATGGGTTTAGATAAAATTTTGTCCATTGCTGGAAAACCAGGATTATATAAGCTATTAACACAAACCAGAACAGGATTTGTTGCTGAATCTTTAGTAGATGGTAAAAAGTTAAGTGTTAGTTTACGTAGTAATGTAAGTGTCTTATCAGAAATAGCTATTTATACCTTAGAAGAGGAATTACCTTTAAGAGATGTATTTTTGAAAATGCAAGTAAAAGAAAAAGGGGCAAAAACTTCTGTTGGGCACAAGGAAGACAAAATAAAGCTAGAAGAATATTTCTTTGAAGTTTTACCAAATTATGATGAAGATAGAGTTTATGCTAGTGATATTAAGAAAGTAATACAATGGTATAACTTATTACATGATCAAGGCATTACAGATTTTGATGAGAAAAAAGAAGGTAAAGGTTCAGAGGAAGAATAAAACCTTTATACACGATATAAAAAAAGCCTTCAAATTTTGAAGGCTTTTTTGTTTGCTACAGTATTCTAGTTTTAATCTTTCTCTATAATCTCATACGTATGCTTGCTCTTTTTCCAATCTATTAATTTGGATTGGTAGTACTTTACATTCATGCGATCTAAGAATGGGGCTTGGTTAGCTAAACGAACTTTATAGTCTTCCCAGTCTCTATTTTCCTCGGAGCTCCAACTTAATTCCGAGTATCCAATCATTCTAGGAAAAGCCAAATACTCTAATTCATCTATGTTGCTAATGGTCTCTGACCACAAAGGAGCTTCAATTCCTAAAATATTTTCTCTAGGGATACCACCAAAGTTTTCAGGTGTCCAAACATAGGCAGTATCTACGGGAATGTAAGCAGCCCAATGTAAGCCATGTTTAGAAAGAGAATCGTATTCCATATCTAAATATGCTTTTTTGGCTGGTGATAGGATTATTTTCATCCCTTTTGCAATAGCTTTTTTAGAATTTTCTTTGCTATTCCACCATTGCGAAATAGAGGTAGAGTCTACATCTGCAATGGCAACCTCATCCCATCCAATCATTCTTTTGCCATGTTTTTGGACAATCTTCTCTATTTTATTTACAAAATATATGTAGTCTTTTTTCTTTGTAACGTGGCTTTCATCACCGCCAATATGAAAATAAGGACCAGGAGTTATTTCAGATATCTCTCTAACAACATCATTAATAAAGCTATATACAGTATCTTTTTTTGTGTTAAAAGTGCTAAAACCTACATGTGTACCTTTATATAGTTTAGGAGTCTTTCCGTTTCCATTTAAAAACGGATAAGAAACAGAAGCAGCATTCGTGTGTCCTGGCATATCTATTTCTGGAATTATAGTCATGTACCTTTCCATAGCGTAAGCAACAATTTCTTTATAATCTTCTTGGGTGTAGAAACCTCCAGATTCTCCGCCAACTTCCGTGCTACCACCAATTTCGGTGAGTTTAGGCCAGGATTTTATTTCTATACGCCATCCTTGATCATCAGACAAATGCAAGTGTAAAACATTGATTTTGTAGTAAGATAAAAGGTCTATGTATTTTTTAACATCTTCTACACTAAAGAAATGTCTAGCAACATCTAACATAGAACCTCGATATTCAAAATTAGGGCTGTCTATTATTTTTCCAGATGGTACAGCCCATATTTTTTGTTCCGCTAAAGTATCATTACTAATTTCTGGAATAATTTGTCGTAGCGTTTGTATGCCTCTAAAAGCACCTTCAGCTGTATTAGAGTTAAGAATTATAGAATCTCGATTAATATATAGTTGATATGCCTCTGTTGCATTTAAATCTAAACTATCGGATTGATTAATGTAGATAACACGTTCAATAGGTTCCGTGCTTTCTGAGTTCACAGGAATATCTAAATCTATTTTAGATTTTATTTTCTCCGCTAAAAAATTGCCAACACTTTCAAAACCAGCAGCACCTTTGGTGGTGTAAATTGCAGTGTACCTATCTAAACCAAAAGCATCATGTGTAGCAATAATTTTTAACGGTTTAGGCATCATATTCGCCTTGGATAAATCTGTAGCAGGAAATTTAATTCGTGGTTTTTGTTCTTCCTTACAGGCAGAGATTAATAATATTAAAAATATTATTGTTAGTAATTGGTGTCCTTTTTTCATCTAGTTTACTTTATGTGTTGTTTAATTGCTGTATGCCAAATTTTATATCCTTCCATATTTATGTGTAACCCATCCGAAGAAAATAAATTTGTATTTATTTTTTCACCTATTAACATTGGCCTCCAGATATCTACAAAATGTAATAGGGAGTCTTTCTTGGTTATTCGTTTTAGTTTTCTGTTAAACCGTTTGTATTTTCTCTTTAAATGCCATCTATTTATGCTTGGTTTAGTTGAAATTAAAACAATATAAGTGTTGGTTTTATTTAATCTAATTCGTTCAATTATCGTTTTAATATTACTTATGATTTTTTTTGGTTTTTTGTTATAAGCTATATCATTATCACCTTCATAAATAAACACTTTAGTTGGGTTATATTTAATTATTAGCTCATTTGTAAAGTATAATAAATCTTTAGATAAAGAAGCTCCAAAGCCAGTGTTTATTATTTGATGTTTAGGGAAAAGAGAATCTATATTTGTCCATAAACGAATACTAGAACTACCAGTGAAAACGATAGTTTTTTTATTTTTATCCCATAGGGAGGCGTACTTTTTTTGGATAGAATTTACTTCTGATTGAAATCTGTTTTGGCTAAAAACAGCAATAATATTACTAATTAAAAAAAAGAAAATTAAAACTCTTTTTGGCATATTTCAAATATGGTATTTAGTTAAATATATTAGAATTATTTTCGACAAACAACAACGATAGAAAGTTGTAGGATACAAATTTTAAAGATAGAGAAGTTCCTTTGTTTTTTAATAAATATTTTGTCTGAGTTTTTTTATTTGCGGAATAGTATTAGTTTTTTAATGTAATATAATTGTATTAAAAGTGATTAGGGAATTGTGCAGTTACTGCTAAAAAAAAAGGAATGGAGTAGGAAAAATGTGTAGTATTAAAACAGTCTAAATTAGATGAGTGTTTTAAAACAAGGGAAGTAAAATATGATGTAGTAAAGTTACTAAGAAAGTAAGGAGTATGCAGCTCTTTTGTAAAGAAGAAAAACGAAAGAGTAGAAATAAATAAAAGAATTTAATACGCTGTAATTAATAGTTTTTTACTTTGCAAAAGAGTCCTACTTTGTACCTTAGCACAAATTATTATTATGAATAGCAGAGATTCGCAATTAAAGGCAATAGATCGTTTATTAACTATAATGAATGAGCTTAGAGAACAATGTCCATGGGATAAAAAACAGACTATGGAAACACTTAGGCATCTTACTATTGAAGAAACGTATGAGTTAGGAGATGCTATTCTTGAAAATGATTTAGAAGAGGTAAAGAAAGAACTTGGAGATTTACTATTGCATATTGTATTTTATGCTAAAATAGGTTCAGAAACTAATACTTTTGATATTGGCGATGTCGCCAATGAGATTTGCGAAAAATTAATACACAGACATCCACATATTTATGGCGATGTAAAAGTGGAGAATGAAGAAGATGTAAAGCGTAATTGGGAAAAACTAAAACTTAAAGAAGGGAAGAAGAGTGTTTTAGAAGGAGTGCCAAAAGGATTGCCTGCATTAGTTAAAGCTAGTAGAATACAAGATAAAGTGGCCGGAGTAGGTTTCGATTGGGAAGAACCAAAGCAGGTGTTTTTAAAAGTACAAGAAGAATTGGCTGAGCTACAAGAGGAAATTGAAATAGGTGATAAAGATAAAATGGAAGCAGAGTTCGGGGATGTTTTGTTTTCTATGATTAATTACGCTCGATTTTTAAAAGTGAATCCAGAAAATGCATTAGAAAGAACCAATAAAAAGTTTATTGGTCGCTTTCAGTATCTAGAGAAAAAGGCAAAAGAATTAGGAAAATCATTAGAAGATATGACCCTTGCAGAAATGGATGTATTTTGGGAAGAAGCCAAAACTATATAATTTTCAACAGAATAGTTTTTAAGCCTACCGTAAATCTTATCTTTGCACACTTTAATCTAAGAAATTTTGTTTAGACAATACACGAAAGAATTCCGCTATAATATTAAGCTTTCTGTACCTGTAATTATGGGTATGTTAGGGCATACATTTGTGCAGTTGGCAGATAACATAATGGTTGGTCAATTGGGGACGGCAGAATTAGCTGCTGTATCTTTGGGTAATAGTTTTGTGTTTATTGCCATGTCTCTTGGTATAGGCTTTTCTACGGCTATAACACCTTTGGTTGCAGAGGCAGATGGAGCAGGAGAAAAGAAAAACGCAAAAAGTGCACTTAAACATGGGTTGTTTTTATGTGCAATTTTAGGAATAACATTGTTCGGGGTAGTCTTTTTGGCTAAACCAGTAATGCATTCTATGAAGCAGTCTCCAGAAGTAGTGGCACTTGCAATTCCCTATCTCGATTTGGTAGCGTTCTCTTTAATTCCGTTAGTTATTTTCCAGGCTTTTAAACAATTTTCTGATGGATTGTCGGAAACAAAATACCCTATGTATGCTACGATATTGGGCAATGTAATTAATGTTATTCTTAATTACCTTCTTATTTTTGGAAGTTTTGGTTTTCCTAAAATGGGTATCGTTGGGGCAGCAATAGGAACACTCGTTTCTAGAATAATCATGATAGCTTATATGTGGTATTTACTTTATAGTAAGGAGAAATTTAAAGGGTATGTTACCAATTTTAATTTTAGAATAATAGAGAAAAGAGTTATAAAAAAATTAGTTTCCTTGGGCTTTCCTTCAGCACTCCAAATGTTTTTTGAAGTAGCCATATTTACTGGGGCAATATGGTTGAGTGGTGTTTTGGGTAAAAACGCACAAGCAGCAAACCAAATAGCTTTAAATTTAAGTAGTATGACCTTTATGTTTGGTATGGGTCTAGGGGTTGCTGCTATGATACGTGTTGGTAATCAGAAAGGATTACAGAATTTTAAAGAACTAAGGAGAATAGGACAGTCTATATTTTTTCTTACTTTATTAGTAGAAATAGTATTTGCCATTTTGTTTTTGGCTTGTAGAAATTGGTTTCCAACGTTATATTTAGATTTGGATGATGTTTTAAACGTATCCGATAATACAGAAGTAATTGCTCTTGCGGCAAAATTATTATTAGTAGCTGCTTTTTTTCAAATATCCGATGGAATTCAAGTCGTAGTTTTAGGAGCTTTAAGGGGCTTACAAGATGTAAAAATACCAACCGTAATTACATTTATAGCCTACTGGGTTATTGGTTTTCCTATTTCGTTTTATCTAGGCTTATATACCGAGTTGAAGAGTACAGGTATTTGGATAGGTTTGCTAACCGGTTTAACGGCTTCTGGCATTATGTTGTATATTCGATTTAATTATTTAACAAAAAAATTAATACGTGCTTCTTTAAATAGAATAGAGGAGTAATCATTATAAAATAGCAACCATGGAATTTCCAAAATTTTTATTAGGAGATAATACAGATTATCCGACAGCAATTTTTGTTGTGCATACAGAATATCCTAGATTTATTATTAATTTGGAAGATGATGAAGTAGAGTGGTTAGAGGACTTTACCAAAGAAGATGAGAAAGAACTAGAGGAAGAAGCAGAAACTCTTATAGAAGAAGCATCTAGTTTTTACGATAGAGAGGTTGCTCGGTACGAAGAATAATTAGCATGTTAGAGCAACTCTTACAGTTAGATAAATCTCTTTTTTTACAACTAAATAATTTAGGAAACCCTGCGTGGGATAGCTTTTGGTTATTTGTAACCAATAAGGTAAATTCTATTCCTATATACCTTGTGTTACTTTTTGTGTCCTACAAAGAACTAGGATTAAAGAGAACATTATTGTTGTTAGTGACTGTTGGTGTTATGATTGGTGTTACGGACCAATTAGCAAACTTTTTTAAATATGGAGTGCAACGACTAAGACCTTGCCATGATGATGAAGTAAATACCCTTATGCGACTTGTAAAAAATCATTGCGGAGGTAAATACGGTTATTTTTCAGCACACGCAGCCAATTCATTTGCAGTAGCGGTTTTCTTTACCAATGTATTAAAGTCAAAATTTAAATATGTAGGAATTTTATTATTGATTTGGGCTGCATTGGTTGCATATAGTAGAGTGTATATTGGAGTTCATTTTCCTTTAGATATCCTTACAGGAATCGGTGTAGGATTGTTTTTAGGCTGGTTATTTACAAAGTTATATATATTTGCACTTCAGAAATTTTCTATATGATATCTAATAAAAGATATTGGTTTTTTATGCTTCTTATTATTCTGGTATATATTACTGGAATGTTCGTTACTCTTTTCGAGAACGATTCAGCGCAATTTGCAGTAATGGCAATGCGAATGGTTCAAGAAAATGATTTTCTGAATTTATTTAAAGGACCTAATGAGTATTTAGATAAGCCACATATGCATTATTGGTTGGCCGCACTATCTTTTAAAATATTTGGTCTACACGATTGGGCGTATAGAATTCCAGGAGTATTATCCTCTTTACTGGGAGCATATAGTTGTTATGGTTTAGGGAAGTTGTTATATAATAAACCTACAGGGAAATTGGCAGCATTGATATTTATGACTGCTCAGACAATTTTCTTATCCAACATAGATGTAAGGACAGATGCTGTTTTAACAGGTTTCACCATTTTTGCTATTTGGAAATTAACAGAATATATTGAGACTAAATCTATACTTTCTATTGTTTTAGGAGCTTTTGGTGCTGCAATTGCATTTTCTACTAAAGGGCAAATAGCCATTCTTGTTTTAGGAATACCTCTTCTTTGTCATATGGCATATGTAAGAAAATGGAAAGCACTTTTAAATTGGAGGGTATTAATTGCTGTGGTCGTTTTTGGGATTTGCATTGCGCCTATGTTGTATGCCTATTACCATCAATTCGATTTGCATCCTGAAAAAGTAATTCGTGGTAAGGACCATAGAAGTGGTATATTCTTTATTTTTTGGGAACAGAGTTTTGAAAGACTAAGTGGCGATGGAATAGGGAAGAATAGTAGTGATTATTTTTTCTTTTTTCACACTTTTTTATGGGTGTTTCTTCCATGGACAGTAATAGGGGTAATTGCTTATTGGAATAAGGCTAGATTATTTGTTCAGACTAAATTTAAAAAATTACCTAATCAAGAGTTTTTAACTCTAGGTGGTATAACCATAATATTTTTAATCATAAGTTTTGCGCAGTTTAAATTGCCACACTATCTAAATGTAACTATTCCTCTATTCGCAGTTCTTACAGCTTCTTATTTGTATGATTTAAGTCTAAAAAATAAAGGTAAGATTACTAAATATCTTTTAGGAGTACAATATTTTATTTTAGGGATTGTATTTATTGCTTCTAGTTTGTTTTGCTTTTTTGTGTTTAAAGACAAACCAATAATCGTTTGCGTAGGGTTTTTAACAGTATCCATTATTGTACTTTACTTTTGTTTAAAAAGAGAAGCATATTATTATAGAATTATAAGTATTGCAGCAGGTAGTGCTATCCTTTTAAATTTAGTACTGAATACACATTTTTATCCAAATTTATTAAAGTATCAAGCTGGCTCGTCAATGGCAGAAAAGGTTAGGGCGGAAAGGATACCTACGGATAAAATCTATAAAATATCATCAAAATACACTTGGTCCTTAGATTTTTATAATCAAGAGCCAGTACGTATTACTACTATTCAAGAGCTGAAAGGAAAACGCGATTATTGGATATATGGTAGCGATGCCGATTTGCAGCAATTACAAGAGTCTGGTTTAGATTGGGACAATCAGCTAACCGTTAAGCAATTTAGAATTACTCGTCTACAGGGTAAATTTTTGAACCCTACTACCCGTAAAAAAGTACTAAATAAGATGCATTTAATACATGTGTATTAATTTCTCTTAATCACAGGGCGATAGCCCATTTGGTTTTAATTTCCCGATGCTTGTATCGTAATAATAAAGGGAAATTCCTATTTAACCCCTTGTACTCTTGGGGTGGGGTTGTTTTCTTCTAGTTTTGGTTTTTTAAAATGGAAAATTATTCCAAATAAAGAGACAAAGGCTGTAATTAAGAAAAACAGCATACTAATACTTATAGATACGGTTTCGTTTAAGCCTAAGAACGTTGCTCCATAAAAGAAGGTAATTTCTCTACTACCAATACCACCAATAGTTAAAGGGATTACCGAGACGATAGAGGATATTAAGAAAATTAATAAATAACCTATTAAATCTGTCTCTATGTTTAGCGACATTAAGATTAAGAATATACTCCCTAACTGCGCTAATTGTACCAAAGCAGAAAACGTAAAAGAAGTCCAGAAAATAGGCAAAGTATAACTGAAGAATTTTTTGTTGATAAACCAGAAAGCAAGAATACTAGTAAAGAGGCTGATTATTATTATTATTAAAATATTAAAGTCTTGTAGTAAAGTAATATCCATAAATAAATTTAATATACAAGCAAAAATAAATAAGAGGAGTAGACCACTTAAACGGTCTAAAACCAAAACAGAAATTATTTTTTTGGTATCTATTTTAAATTGTTTTTTTATAAGATACCCCTTGTAAGCATCTCCACCAATACCTCCTGGTAAGAATAGATTATAAAACATACCTAAAAGATATAGTTTTAGGTTACTTTTTTCTGTAAGATTTATGTTTAACTGATGAAAATATAAGTTAAGTCTTATCGATGCTATTGCTTTAGATAATACAAACAAAAGAATAGCACATACGACGTATATTGGATTGGCTTTTTTTAATACAGAACCTATTTCATTTATATCTATTTTAGTAGATATAAAATAGATAAGAATAGCACTAATAATAACTTTAAGTGCAGCGGTAATGTGTTTAGGAGGCTTTGTCACCAACAAATACTTTTTTAATTCTGTATGGTCTTTTGTTCTGAGATTCGTAATAGGTACGTATTAGTAATTCCATTACAATACCAATAGTAAATAACTGTATGCCTGCAAAAATAAACATCATACCAGCGGTTAGTAGTGGTCTACTACCAATATCTTCTCCAAAGCCAAACTTTATAATAAGTAAATAAGCGTTAATACCTAAGCCGGCAAATATTAATAGAGCACCTACAATACCAAAAAGATGAATAGGCCTTTGGAAATATTTACGTATAAAAAGTAGTAGAGCCATATCTGCAACAACCTTAAAAACACGTTCTAAACCATATTTAGAAACTCCTGCATTCCTAGCATGGTGTTTAACAGGTACTTGTTTTATTTGGGCACCTTCTAAATGTGCGAGCAAGGTTATAAACCGGTGCATTTCGCCATACAAATTAAGTTCTTTGGCAATGTCTTTGGTAAAAACCTTTAAAGCGCAACCGTTATCTTTGATATCTAATTTGGTAACTCGCCTCACTAAAAAGTTAGCTATTTTAGAAGGTATTTTTTTTACTAAAGAGTCTTTTCTTTTTTGTCTTATACCTGTAATAACATCATGTTCTCCTGCAACAGCATAACTCAACATCTGGGGAATATCACTAGGGTCGTTTTGTAAATCGCCATCCATAGTAATAATATATTCGCCTTCCGCGTAATCTAAACCGGCGGCAAGAGCTAAACTTTGTCCGTAATTTTTCTTTAATTCAATAAGATGGACGCTGTCATCTTTCATATCCTTAACAACTTTTCTAGTTCTATCTGTAGAAAAATCATCTATGTATATAATTTGGTAGTTATAATCTACCAAACTTTCATGAATTTTTTCTGTCAATAGAACAACATTGTCCTCCTCATTATATAAAGGAACAACAATAGAAAGTAAAGAATTAGTAACAGGTCCCATGGAATAATTTTAAAATTGCCGCAAAGTTATGTTTTTTATTGCTAGTGCACCCAACTATTTTAGAATCTAAATACCAGGGTTTAATTAATTGGAATATTAATTTTGGTAGTATCCCAAGATAGGGATAGAGCTAATTTGTTGTTGTCTTCAAAATCTATAGTAAATTGCTCTATTATATTAGGAACTTTATGTGTAGGTACTTGCACTTTTACAACATCCATTTCAGGGTTTCTAGTTGTTTGTTTTCCTCCACTTAAAATAGTAACACCCCATTCTGGCATTTCACTATTAAATATAATATCCCAATGTTCTTTGTTTGGTATAGTCCATAGCGAGTAAATTCCTGCAGGAAGTTCTTTGTCTATAATTTTAATGTCTGTTTCTGTTATAAAAGAAGTGGGTTCATTTGCTCCAGTTCGCCAAACTTGGTTGTATGGAATTAACTCACCAAATAAAACCCTGCCTTTTTTAGAAGGGCTAGAATAAACAACTTTTAAATCTTTGTTATTTTTCTGGTAATTAACAATTTTTTCTGGGCTATGCTTTTTGGTTTTTTTTTGCATATAAGGCATAGCAACAAACTTTACTAGCAAAGCTATACAAGCCACTATGATTAATACCCATTTTAACTTTTTCATAGTGTTGTGTTTTAGGAAATTGACTCTAATGTACTAAATCAAACTTAAAAATGGCAATGTTGTGGTATTTTTCTCCGGGTCTTAGAATGCTATTAGGAAAATGCTTTTGGTTTGGAGCATCTGGATAGTTTTGTGTTTCAAAGCAAATTCCAGGGAAAGCTTCTGGGGTATATATAACTACAGCTGGTTGGTTGGTGTATACTTCCATGGATATACCGGTTTTATGAGACATTACTTTACCTACTTTTTCACTACTTAAATCAATAGCAAAAGGGGTATCTAATCTTGTGCTACCTATTCTGCGATTTTTAATAAAATCATATTCGGTTCCACGCACAGATTGTGTTGCTCCAGTTGGGAGTAATTGTCTTGTTGTTTCTAGCAATTCAGGGCAATTAAGTTGTAGGTCGTAATCATCAATAAAGTCTTCATTGTCTAACCTAAAATAGGAATGATTGGTTAAATTAATTACTGTAGAACGATCTGTTGTTGCTTCATGCGTTATATGTAAATAATTATTCACAAGTTTATAAGTGACCGTAGCTGTAAGATTTCCGGGATAGCCTTCTTCTAAATGTTTACTTCGGTATTCTAGTTTTACATAAGGGTCATTCTTATAATTTACTTCAATAATTTTCCAATGTTTTTTGCTAAATCCTTCTTTTCCTCCATGTAAATGCACTCCATTTTCTGAGGCAACATAAAATTCCTCTCTGTCTATTTCAAAACCACCATTAGATATGCGTCCTGCATAGCGACCAACACAGGCGCCAAGATAAAATTCATCATTTAAATATTTGCTAGGGTAATCATAACCAACAACTACATTAGTAGAATTTCCGTTTTTATCTTTTACAAGTATTTTTTGAATTACGGCTCCGTAGTCCAAAACAATAAGGGTGATAAAACTATTATTAATAGTAACTTGTTTCAAATGGGCAATTTTTTAAAATCGGTATAAAAATAAATGTTTTCTGCAACATCGATATAATTCTTTCGTCCTTAGTTTAGTAAAGCAACCAAAAAAGACAGAAACGAACCAATGTTTCAAATTGATTTAGTAGAAAAGTGTAAAGCTAACAATCGTAAGGCACAATTAAAACTGTATAAGCAATATTGTGATGGTATGTATTGTGTTGCCATGCGATTTGTAAAAAATGCAGATGATGCAGAAGATGTATTACAAGAATCATTTGTAAAAGCTTTTCAGAAAATAGAGCAGTTTAAAGGAGAGGTAACATTTGGCGCATGGTTAAAGAGAATTGTAGTAAATAAGAGTATTGATTTTCTTAAAACAAAACAAGAGAAACTAGTGGCTTTAGATGAAGGCTACATGCATATTGTAGAAGATGAAGATTGGACTGTAGATAGTAAAGTAACAATAGAAGAAATTAGAAGCGCTATAAATTGTCTTTCTGAAAAATATAAATATGTGGTGTTAATGTATTTGTTAGAAGGCTATGATCATAATGAAATATCAGAAGTATTATGTATTACACCAACAGCTTGCAGAACAAGGTTGTTACGAGGAAAGGGGCACTTAAAAGAAATATTAAAAGGAAAAGGATATGGGACAGGATCTTAGAAAGCTTTTTGAAGAAGAGCGAAAAGGATATAAACAGCTTATAGGAAAAGGACATGAAGATCGTTTTCTTACACGGTTAGATAAGGAAATGCCAAAAGCTACTGATATCCGTTTTAATTTTTATAAAATAGCAGCAAGTATTTTAGTGCTAGTTAGTATTGGCATGTATACGTATAAGCAAGTTAGTACTTCAGAGGAGATACAAACCATAGTTGTTTCTAAGGATAATGGAGTAGAAAAGATAGAGGGGATTTCTCTAGGGGACCTTTCTCCAGATTTAAAAAAAGTAGAAAATTACTATGTAACGAATATAAATTTAGAATTGTCTCATTTACAGGTTTCTAAAGAGAATAAAATAATGGTAGATAGTTTTATGGAACAATTATCAACCTTAAATGAAGAGTATAAAGTACTTCATAAAGAGTTGAATAAAATTGGACCAAATGATCAAACTATTTCGGCAATTATAAAGAATTTGCAATTGCGTCTGCAATTATTACAAAAGTTAAAGAAGAAAATAAATCAATTAAAATCATCAAAAAATGAACAAGTCATTTAATATAAATATTAAGCAGGTAATCGCTGCGATACTATTATGTGCAAACGTATCCTTTGGACAGAATCAAAGTAAAAAAATTCAAGAGTCTTTTATGGTAAAAGATAGTGCTGTGCTAGAAATTAATACTAGCTATGCGGATATAGAATTTAAAACTTGGGATAAAAACGAAGTTCTTATAGAAGCTACCGTGTTTTTAGAAGGAGTAAAAGAGGAGGATGCTAAAGATTTTTTAGAAGAAGACCTTGTTTCTATCATGGGGAATAGTAAAAAAATAAGTGTTTCTACTGAGGAAGGAGAGAATGAGTTTTTTAAAACTTCCGATTTTAATGTGGAAGAATTTTATATGGAGAAACCAGAAATGCCAGAGTTGCAGCATTTTATTGTAGAGATGCCAGAGATGCCAGAGATGCCAGAATTGATAGATATGCCTCCTTTGCCACCAATAGCTAATTTTAACTTTGATTATAGTGCCTATAAAAAAGAAGGGGATGTTTATTTAAAGAAGTGGCAAAAAGACTTTGATAAATCTTTTAATAAAGATTATCAGAAAAAAATTGAAGCATGGAGCGGGCGTATGGAAGCCAAGCAAGAGGAAATAGAAGAGAAAAGAGAAAAACGGTATGTAAAGCTAGATAAAAAAAGAGAAGAGTCGCAAAGAAAAAGGGAAGAAGCTCACGAGCAAAGAATAATTGTTATTCAAGAAAGAAGAGAAGCTCAAAGAGAGTCACAAGAAGCTAAGAGAGAAGCTCGTGCTACATTCCACTCTAATAAAGGAAGAAATACTTTTTATTTTTCTAATAACGGGGCTTCTAAAAATATTAAAATAAAAAAGACTATAAAAATTACGTTTCCAAAGTCTATTAAAATTAAAATGAATGTAAGACATGGAGAGGTGAAATTGGCAGAGAACACAAGAAATCTTAAAGCAACCCTTTCTCACAGTAATTTATTTGGGGATACTATAGATGGGAATGAAACAATGATTACAGCATCTTATTCCCCAGTTAGTGTGCAGAAATGGAAATACGGAAACTTAAAAGCGGATTATTCAGAACATGTAACTATTGATGAAGTCTTATTTTTAAATCTTAATAGTACATTTTCAAATGTTACTTTAGAAAAAGTATTTAATAGGCTAGTAGTAAAGAATAATTTTGGACCACTACAAATTAATTATATAGATGATGGTTTTGAAGAAATAGATGTATCCATGCAAAATGCAGAATTGGTTTGTGAGTTGCCTAATAAATCTTATTTAATTTATGTTAAAGGAGAGGCAAGTGATATTTCGTGTCCAGATTCTCTAGGTCTTGTTAAAGAAGATAAAGGCAATATAATAACTTGTAAAAATGAAAGTAAAGTAGATTTAAATAAGAAAATTTCTATTAATGCAAAGTATAGCGATATTGTATTAAAATAAGGTAAATTCAAGGGTCTTATTAGTTTGTTTGTTATCTACTATTTTTTTAGTTGATTTTTGTTGAAAAATTATATTATTACGGGTTGAAATTTGTTAAATTAGAGTACTTTTTAAAATGTAACTTCAACTGTTATATATGCGTTTTAAACCTACTCATATCCTATTTATATTCTTTGGGTTTCTTTTTATGCCATTATGTGGTCAGAGAACCAAACCAATCCTTGATATCTCTACCGAATTTAATAAAATAAAGGGACAAAATAATGACACCCTTAAAGTAGAAAATTTAATAGATCTTTATAAAAAGTCTATTTATCAAAAAACGATACGTAAAGATGTTTTAGATGAAGCTCTTATAGTTTCGGAATCTATTTTTTACATAAATGGTATAGCTAAATGTTACAATAGGATGGGTATTACTTCAAGGTATGAGCAAGACTATCTACAATCTGTAATGTACCACAAGAGGGCATTAAATTATTTTGAAAAAAGTACAGACACCTTGGCAAAAATAAAATGCTTAAATAGTCTAGGAGTATCCTATAGGAAGTTGAATGCGGTAAATGAGGCCTATGATATTTATTTAAGGGCTTTACACCTTTCGGAAATTTTTAATAATGATAAAAGCATTGCTATAGCATTAAATGGGATTGGTAATTTATTATTAGATACAGAGGAATACAGCCAAGCCTTAAAGACATTTAAACGAGCATTAAATGTTGAAATAAAAATTAAGAACCCAAAGGGGCAAGAGTATGCCTTTGCAAATATAGGAGAAGTCTTTTTGTATCAAAAAAAGTATGATTCTGCTAGAGTGTATTTTAATAAGGCTTTACACCTATCTACGATACATAATAGAAGAGAAAGCACAGCTATACAATACAGTTTTTTAGGGTTACTGTCTCAAAAAGAAGGAGATTATAAAACATCGACAGCGAATTACGAGCGAGCCATTCCCATACTACAGGAATATAATAATACAAGGTATTTAAGTAATACGCAGATAAATATAGGGGTTAACAAAACAAAGACTGAAAAATTTTCAGAGGCTTTAGAATTTCTTAATCTAGGTATCGAAAATGCGATGAAGGTTCGTTCTAAGGAAAACATCATATTGGGTTATAAAGCATTATCAGACTATTATCTTAGAACTAATAATCATGAAAGAGCATTTGCTGCGTTTAAAAATGCTACAAAATTTAGGGATAGTTTGGTAAATGTCGCTTCCAAAAAAAACATGATAGCAACACAAATTCAATATGAAAGTGCTAAGAAAGATGAGCAAATACAAACACTAGCAGAAGAAAAGTCGTTAAGTGTAAAAAAATCAAAAATGCGATTTTTACTATTAGTAGGAGTAGCGATTTTAAGTGCTGTAATTATTGTTTTTCTATTACGTATTATAAGTTTGACAAGAAAAAATAAAGGACTTGTTTTGGAAAGAAAAAATAATGAGTTGCAAAAATATATAGCACAAGTAAATAGTTTAAAAGCACAGGTTTCAGATAATAATGTTTCTAGTTTTCAGGATATAGAAGCCAGTGTGGCACAGTTCGATTTGTCGAAAAGAGAAGTTGAGGTTCTTAATTTAATTTCAAAAGGATATAATAATGATGAAATAGCAGAGAAGCTATTTGTGTCTAAAAATACAGTAAAAACACATATTCAGCATATCTACACAAAGTTAGATGTTAATAATAGAATACAAGCCTTAAAAAAAGTGCACACCGTATAACTCAAATCGGTTTCTTACCATAAAAAGTATAACTACAGTTGAAAAATCACCCTTTTAGGTGATGACAATCATCCTTTTAAATGAGATTTTTTTTGGTGGAGTAGAGTAATTTCATACCAGAAATTAAACTAAAAAACCAACGATGATGAAATCACTTCTAAAAGGACTTATACCGTTACTTTTTTTCTTGTGTACACCACAAATTACTCACGGACAATTCTTAAAAAAATTAGCTAAAAAGGCAGAAGCTAAAGTAGAAAGAGAAGCAGAAGAACGCGCCGAAAAAAGAGTGAATAAAAAAATCGATGAAGAATTTGATAAGGCGGAAGATGCCATAGACGGTAAGGATAAAAAGGAAGAGAAAAAAAATAAAGAAACAGAAGAGAAAAAGACGGGTAATTCTACCGTTAAAAAAGAAGGTAATGAAAATCAAGAGATAGTAGAGCCCAAAGTAGTTTGGAATAAGTTCGATTTTGTACCTGGAGATACGGTCATTTTTGAAGACGCTCCAAGTGCAGAGGAAGAGAATGGGGAGTTTCCTAGCCGTTGGGATTTAATAAAAGGACAAGTTGAAATAGCAAATATTGATGGGGAGAATGTAATGATGTTTATTGATGGAAGCCCAATGATTATTCCATATTTAAAAAACTCTAAAGAAGATTACTTACCAGAAATATTTACCATAGAATTTGATTTTTATAAGCCAGTTAAGGGAAATAGAATTTCTGTTTATCTAACCGATTATAAAAACCAAAAAACCCCTAATAAGTATAAAATGTATATGGATATAAGCTCTGGTGGCGTAAGTGAAAAATTAGCTGGAGTAACTGGAAATTTTCCGGGAATAGACTATAGAAATAGCTCAGATGCTCGTTGGATTCATGTATCCATTGCATTTACAAAAGGCAAGCTAAAAGTATATATGGATGACACAAGAGTTATAAATATTCCTCATTATGAAGGAAACCCATCGGGACTAAGCTTACAAGCGTATTGGGCAGAATTGGAGGCCGATAAAGCTTTTTACTTTAAAAACATCCGTATAGCCAAAGGTGGTGTAAAATATTACGACCGCGTACTTTCCGAAGGAAAAATTATAGTAAACGGAATTAAGTTTGATGTAAACAAAGCAACCCTAAAACCAGAAAGTATGGGGCCAATTAACAAAATTTACCAGCTGATGCAGAAGCAACCTAATTTAAATTTTAGTGTGGAAGGGCATACAGATAGCGATGGTGGAGATGATGTAAATATGACACTTTCAAAAGCTAGGGGAAAAACCGTGATGGGTAAATTAATTGGAATGGGAATAGCCGGAGAGAGACTTAAATTTAACGGATTTGGAGAAAGCAAACCAATTGACAATAATAGCACCCCCGAAGGCAAAGCTAATAACAGAAGAGTAGAGTTTGTAAAATTTTAATAACACCATAAAAATAGTATTAATGAAAAAGCTAATTATAGTAGTACTTTTTTTAATGAGTAATGGATTAATAAATGGCCAAGAAGGAAAGACATTTAACAGTCTTGAAGAGGCATTAAAAAACCCAAATCAGGTTTTTGCTTTGAACTTAAGTGGCGAGGAAATTACCAATTTGCCTAAAACAATTAAAAATTTAAAATTTTTAAAACACCTTAGTATTGTAAACACTCAAATACAATTAATTCCAAAAGAAATAGGAACACTTAAAAGTCTTATAAGTTTAGAATTTCGAATGAACCAATTTACAAGTTTACCAGAATCTATAGGGGAGCTTAAAAACTTAAAAAGAATTAGTATATCCATTAGTAAACTAACAAGTTTTCCAAAAACGTTTAGCCAACTAAAGAGTTTAGAGGAAATTTTAGTATCGGAAAGTGAGCTATCATATCTTCCAGAAAATATTGGAGATTTAGCTACTTTGCAAAGTATAAATATATCTTCCAGTAAGCTAACAAAAATTCCAGGATCTATTGGGGATTTAATCCATTTAAAGGAGCTTTCATTAGGTGGAAATAAAATAACGGAATTACCAAAATCTATAGGAGGTTTAATAAATCTTAAAATTTTATTTCTAATTGATAATCAGATTATTACAGTCCCAGAATCTGTGGGTGACCTAGCAAATTTGGGTAGGCTTTCTTTAGCAAGTAATCTGCTAATAAAAATTCCAGAATCTATAGAAAGGTTAATTAATTTAACTTCACTAGACTTAAGTTTTAATAAGTTAGTAGAACTACCTAAGGGTATACGTAATCTTACCGAATTAAATGAACTTAATCTAAGTGGTAATCAATTCACAAATCTTCCTGATATTTTTGAAAATCTTACTAAATTATATTCCATTTATTTAGCAGATAATCAATTGGCTTCTTTGCCAGAATCAATCGGTAAATTAAGTTCTTTACAAGAACTCCTCTTAACTTCAAACAAATTAAAAGAATTACCTGAAACCATAGGTGGTTTGATAGAATTAAATAGTCTTTATATAGATAAAAATCAATTAAGTAGTCTTCCTGAAACTATAGGAGAACTTTTAAATTTATCAATCTTAAAATTAAATGAGAATCAACTAATAAGCCTACCAAATTCTATAGGTAAATTAACAAGTTTGAGTAGTCTTTATTTGTCAGATAATACTATTGTAAATCTTCCTGATTCTTTTAGCAGCCTTACAAACTTAAATAGTCTTTATATAGAAAATAATAAGTTGTCTACATTTTCAAAATCTATTGAAAATTTAACAAATTTATACAGTCTTGAGGCATCTGGTAATCAATTTGATGCAAAGTCAAGGGAGGAAATTAAGGCATTATTACCAAACTGTCAGTGTTATTTTGAGTAATAACAAGTCTCAAAGACCTGTTAGGTTTTAGAACTCAATAAGTTTAAAATTGTAAACTATGATAAACGTGATTATTTAGATAATGTCATGTATATAAAAATTAAAAAAATAACCTCAAGGATTATTAGCTTTTCTAGAAATGAAGACGGCTATGTTGATATGAACTTTTATGCTAACAACATCACTTTTGTAATCTTTAAAATCTGAACAAATGAAAAAGTCGAGTCTATTAATTATTTTATGCGCAACTCTAGTAAGTTGCACAGGAAACGGTCAAAAAGTATTGAAACGGTATCAAATAAAATCTGGTGTTGTAGAATTGGAATCTACAATTACAGGCAAAGCTATAGGCACTACAATTTCGGGTACAGGTTCAGAAAGCCTTTATTTTAAAAATTGGGGTGCTGTTGAGGTTAAAGAAGAAGAGTCTTCACAGACTACCACAACATCTATTTTTGGTAATAAGAACACAGATACATCAAAGACACACACCATGTACAAATTAGACGATGGAGAAAGTTATTCTGTGGATTTTGAAAGAAAAGAAATTAGGAAAACTAACGATATGGCCATGGAAATGACTAAAATGTTCCAGAAGGATGCAGATGCTGGTAAGGTTGGGAAGGAACTTTTAGAAAGCATGGGAGGCAAGTTACTAGGGTCAGAAGTAGTTTTGGGCTATGAATGCGAAATTTGGGATCTTATGGGAATAAAACAGTGGTTGTATAAAGGGGTGTTACTTAAATCAGAGGCTAGCATCGCGGGTATAACTACTACCAAAGTTGCAACAAGTGCTAAATTTAATAATAGTGTTCCTGAAGCACGTTTTGAACTTCCGGATTTTCCTGTTATAGAAGAGGAAAGTTTTATGGATAATGAATCTTTTGATGTTGATATGGATGAAATGCAAAAAGATATGGATCGCATTAAGGGAATGTCCTATGAAGATTGGAGAAAAATGGCAACAGCCAATGATCCAGAAATGCAGACCATGAGTGAAGAGGAATTAAAACAAATGTATAATATGATGCAAAAAATGATTCAGATGAGACAGTAGGTAGTTCCTGTAACATTTAACCATGCAATAATTTAAGGCTCAAAATATAATTTTTTTAATTTTGAGCCTTAATTATAGGGTTGTTTTTTCCGTATTAGCTCCCATTGTTAAAATAGAAATAGGAGCTCTACTTTTATTAGATACGCTTTGTTTTTATGTTCTTCTGGGTAGAACCAAGCGTGCGAGTAGTCTAAAATTTAGGCTTCTAACCTGGTACGCATTCACTTTTATACGCTGATTTTTATTTTACGTGTGTCGTACATGGTAATCTTAATTAAAGTGTGTCTAGCCTAAAAAAAAATATTGCAGCATTATCTAATGCATGTCTTCTTTTAAGAAGTCTCCAAAATTCTTTTTAAACCGATTCAGTCTTGGGATAGATAC
Organism: Maribacter sp.; assembly: GCF_016744255.1. Lineage (GTDB taxonomy): Bacteria > Bacteroidota > Bacteroidia > Flavobacteriales > Flavobacteriaceae > Maribacter_B. Next base: position 1,062 of record NZ_JADGES010000042.1, on the reverse strand, counting down.
ATTCTGTATATAAGAATTGTTTGGGTTTCTTTTTTCGTAATCTTGATGGTACTCTTCTGCTTTGTAAAATTGGATAAATGGAGTTACTTGCGTAGTAATTTTTTTGCCTTTGTATGCACCTTGGTCTTTTAAAGCTTTTATATAATTGGTGATTATGTTTTTCTCTGAATCATTTTTGTAGAATGCTACGGAGCGGTATTGTGCACCTTTATCTGGTCCCTGACGATTTAATGTAGTTGGGTCATGCGAACCAAAGAATACTTGAACCAGTGCTGTAAAGGAAATAACTTTTGGGTCATAATAAACTTTAACAGCTTCTGCATGTGTTGTTCTTCCGTAGCCAACATCTTCATAGGTTGGGTTTTTTTCTTTTCCACCAGAATAACCAGAAACTACTTCTTTAACCCCTTTTACACTTTCAAAAATAGCTTCTACACACCAAAAACAACCGCTAGCAAAATACGCAGTTTCATACGCGCTTAATTCTTGTGGTGTTAGTTTTAGCGTTACAACTTCTTCTACTTCAGGAGTTACGGGAATCTCTTTTTTGATTTTAGACTGGCAGCCAACTGTAAAAAGAAAAGAGGTTGCTAATAACAGGAATTTAATAGAAGACATAATTTTTCTTTTTTAGTACTCAAAAGATAGGATACCTTACAGTATGTAGGGGTTAAAAAGTTGTTAATTAAAAGTATCTGCATTCTTTTTAAAAGTTTATGGCAGGATTGATTTTTAAAAAAAGGAATTATAGAATATTTCTAAGAACCCAATACCTATTACTGATACATCATTTTTCTTTTAGAAAAGATATACAAGGGAGAATGGGAGATTATCCTAGGGTATGTTCCTAAAAGGATGTAGCCTTTTATTCTAATAAATTGTCTTGTCCCTAATTTGCTACTTTCCATAAGCTCATAAATAGGATAAAAAGCACATTCATTCGGTAAGGTGTTTTTGGTGTGGTGTACGTTTATCGAGCATTTTTCACACTTAATCAGAGATTGTGTCAGTTACCGAAAAATAGGATGTTTTCAGCGTTTTACAACCTAGCTACATACGGCT
>NZ_JADGES010000041.1 GCF_016744255.1 Maribacter sp. | reverse complement strand
TTATCCAATTTTCCATTTGCTATAACGGTATAGTCTTTATCAAACAAAAGGTTTAAATCAAACTCTATTTTTTCTGTCATATCATCCAAACTAGGTAACCAGTGACTGGTATATTTCCCTTGGCCTTGTGTCCAAATCTGGTTTTTGCTTTTGTCATCCTCCCAACCAATAAAATAGACTGCCTGTTTTGGCTTAACCTTATATTTTAAAGTAATAAAATATGTTTTTCCTTTTTTAAAACTATGTTTAACCGATAATTTAGAACCTGTATTTAAAAAATCTATCTTCTTATGATTGAGTAATACCGATGAAAATTCCATTTGTATGGCATCTAAAAAAATATAGCTACTATTTTCTAATGCTTTAAATTCATAGGTAACAACACCATTTATAATTTTATCTTTAGGTTGTGGTGTTATAAGAGCTTCAGCTCTTATAAAGTCTACTTTTTCCTGTCTCTGACCAAACAAACTTACCGTAGTAAGAATCAAAAACATATAAAAAAATAATTTCATGGATAGGGGATTATTATTAATGTATTCCAAATTTAGCATTTTACTTTGTTGCATTGTTATTTGGTATGCCCTAATTTAGACGCATGAATGCTAATTTTTTACAAACTCCGATAGCTTATTTAAAAGGTGTTGGCCCAAATAGGGCTAATTCTTTACAGTCGGAATTAGGCATTTCTACCTTTCAAGACTTACTTAACCTGTTCCCTAACAGATATATAGACAAAACCAAATACTATAAAATAAGCCAATTACAACGTAGCAGTGCCGATGTACAAGTACTAGGTAAAATTATTCATCTTAAAACTGTAGACCAAAAAAAGGGAAAAAGATTGGTCGCTACTTTTAAAGATGACACTGGAGAAATAGAATTAGTATGGTTCAGAGGGCAAAAATGGATAAAAGAAAACATTAAAATTAATGTTCCCTATGTCATTTTTGGAAAATGTAACTGGTATGCAGGCAAATTCTCTATGCCGCACCCAGAAATGGAATTACTTTCTGAGCATGAAAAAGGAACAAAAATTGCTATGCAGCCGGTCTATCCTTCAACAGAAAGACTGAGTAACTCTGGAATCTCCAACCGAGTAATCAACAAATTAATACAACAGTTGTTTTTAGAATGTAAAGGGCAATTTTCAGAAAGTTTATCGCCGAGCCTCATACATTCATTACAATTAATTTCGAAACCAGATGCGCTATTCAATATTCATTTTCCCAAGAATCAAGAATTATTAGCTAAAGCACAATTTAGACTAAAGTTCGAAGAGTTATTCTATATACAAATGCAGCTTTTAGCTAAGAAGATGCTGCGAAAACAAAAAATTAAAGGCTATTGTTTTGACCAAGTAGGAACACTTTTTAATGCCTTTTACAACAACCACTTGCCATTTAATCTTACCAATGCTCAAAAAAGAGTAATTAAAGAAATACGTAGCGATGTTGGCAGCCACGCCCAAATGAATCGCCTTTTACAAGGAGATGTTGGTTCTGGAAAAACTATTGTAGCCGTTATGGTAATGTTGCTGGCTATTGACAATGATTTTCAAGCTTGTTTAATGGCTCCTACAGAGATTTTAGCAAACCAACATTACAATGGCATACAAGAGCTTTTAGAACCATTAGGAATTAAAATTGCAATCTTAACTGGTTCTGTAAAAAAAGCCCGAAGAACTATAATTCACGAACAACTAGAAAGTGGTGAACTCCATATACTAATTGGCACTCATGCTCTATTAGAAGATAAAGTAAAATATAAGAATTTAGGCTTGGCTATTATAGATGAGCAGCACAGATTTGGAGTAGCGCAACGCTCTAAATTATGGCATAAAAATGATATTCCGCCCCATATTCTCGTAATGACAGCTACACCTATCCCAAGAACCTTGGCTATGAGTTTGTATGGCGATTTAGATATATCTGTAATTGATGAATTACCTCCCGGAAGAAAACCAATAAAGACAGTACATAGGTATGATGCTAATAGGCTAAAAGTATTTCGTTTTATTAAGGATGAAATTAATTTAGGAAGGCAAGTATATGTTGTTTACCCACTAATTCAAGAATCCGAAGTATTAGATTATAAAGATTTAATGGATGGTTATGAGAGTATCGCAAGAGACTTTCCAGCACCCAAATATCAAATATCTATTGTCCACGGGCAAATGAAACCCGCCGATAAAGATTATGAAATGGCACGTTTTGTAAAAGGAGAAACGCAAATAATGGTAGCTACTACAGTAATTGAAGTAGGCGTTAACGTTCCGAATGCCTCCGTAATGATTATTGAAAGTTCAGAGCGTTTTGGCTTATCTCAATTGCATCAATTACGCGGGCGTGTTGGGCGTGGCGCCGAACAGAGTTATTGTATTCTCATGAGCGGACATAAATTATCTGCAGAAGGAAAAACTCGCTTAGAAACTATGGTTGCCACCAATGATGGTTTCCAAATTGCTGAAGTGGATTTAAAACTAAGAGGTCCTGGCGATATAATGGGCACACAACAAAGTGGTATTCTAAATCTTAAAATAGCAGATATTGTTAAGGACAATGATATTTTAAAAACAGCAAGGTATTATGCCATAGAATTATTAAAAGACGATCCTTCTTTAGAAAAAGTAGATAATTTAATTATTAGGCATTTTTATGCTCAAATTGTTAAACACAAAAACATCTGGAATTATATTAGTTAATAACTTACTCTATATTCCTAAACCTAATTCCTAATCCATAGCTTTTTCTATTTTTTACATCAAAATATAACAAAAAACAGTCTTGAACATCGTAATTTTTGTTGACAATAATTTCCTAAAACAACTAGTTTTAATAGATTTGTTAGCTTAGAATACAAATAAATTATGAGTACAAAAAAGACGTTATTTGATAAAGTGTGGGACTCACATGTAGTAAAACATGTAGAAGATGGTCCAGATGTATTGTTTATAGACCGTCATCTGGTACATGAGGTTACTAGCCCTGTTGCCTTTTTAGGTATTAAAAACAGAAAATCAGGAGTTTTATTCCCAAATAAAACCTTTGCAACGGCAGATCACAACACACCAACAATAAATCAGCACTTACCAGTTGCCGATCCACTTTCTGCAAACCAACTTAAAGCATTAGAAGAAAATGCAAAAGAGCATGGTATTTTGCACTGGGGACTTGGGCATGAAAAAAACGGTATTGTACACGTTGTAGGCCCTGAATATGGCATTACACAACCTGGAGCAACTATTGTATGTGGAGATTCACACACCTCTACACATGGTGCTTTTGGAGCTATAGCTTTTGGTATTGGTACTTCTGAAGTAGAAATGGTATTATCTACACAGTGTATTATGCAGCCTAAGCCAAAGAAAATGCGTATTAACATTGAAGGAGAGTTAAACTTTGGTGTTACTCCTAAAGATGCTGCTTTGTATATTATATCGAAATTAACAACTTCTGGTGCAACAGGATATTTTGTAGAATATGCAGGGGATGTTTTTGAGAACATGACTATGGAAGGTCGTATGACTGTGTGTAACCTAAGTATAGAAATGGGTGCCCGTGGTGGAATGATTGCTCCAGATGAAAAAACTTTTGAATACGTAAAAGGAAGAGAATTTACTCCAAAAGGAGCCGCTTGGGATAAAGCAATGGCATACTGGGAGACTCTTAAAACGGATGAAGGAGCTATTTTTGATAAAGAACTTACATTCAATGCTGCAGATATTGAACCAATGATTACTTATGGAACCAATCCTGGAATGGGAATGGGAATTTCTAAAAGTATTCCTAATGCAGAAGATTTAGATGGTGGCGTTGCTACGTATAAAAAATCTTTAGGTTATATGGCTTTCAATGAAGGAGATAATATGATTGGCAAGCCTATCGATTTTGTATTTATCGGTAGCTGTACTAACGGTCGTATTGAAGATTTTAGAGCCTTTACCTCTATTGTAAAAGGAAGAAAAAAAGCAGATAATGTAACAGCATGGTTAGTACCAGGTTCTCACAAGGTAGAAGCTGCTATAAAAGAAGAAGGTCTTTTAGCTATATTAACAGAAGCTGGTTTTGAACTTAGAGAACCAGGATGTTCTGCTTGTTTAGCTATGAATGATGATAAAGTACCTGCTGGGAAATTAGCAGTAAGTACATCTAACAGAAACTTTGAAGGGCGTCAAGGTCCAGGTTCTAGAACCTTACTTGCTTCTCCTTTAGTTGCTGCTGCTGCTGCCGTAACAGGAAAAGTAACAGACCCAAGAGAATTGATGACAGCTTAAAATACCTATTAGCTTATAGCCGTTTGCTACTAGCTAAAAAATAATTAAAATTCGCCAAAAGCCAAAAGCTAATGGCCAAATGCAATAAACAATGGCATACGAAAAATTTGAAATATTAAATAGTACGGCTGTACCTCTTCCAATTGAGAATGTAGATACAGACCAAATAATACCAGCTCGTTTCTTAAAAGCTACAGAACGTAAAAATTTTGGAGATAACCTTTTTAGAGATTGGCGCTATAATGGCGATGATACTCCAAAATCTGACTTTGTTCTTAATAACCCAACCTATTCTGGTAAGATTTTGGTAGGAGGAAAAAACTTTGGTTCTGGTTCTTCTAGAGAACACGCTGCTTGGGCAGTTTACGATTACGGATTTAGATGTGTAATCTCTAGCTTTTTTGCTGATATTTTTAAAGGAAACTGCCTAAATATTGGTGTTTTACCTGTACAGGTGAGTACAGAATTTGCAGCAAAAATATTTGACGCAATAAAAGAAGACCCAAAAACAGAAATCTCAGTAAATTTACCAGAGCAAACGGTTACTTTAGTGAAAACAGGAGAAAAAGAGTCTTTTGATATTAACGGATACAAAAAGCAAAACATGCTTAACGGTTATGATGATATTGATTATCTAAACAATATTAAGACCGATATTAGCGAGTTTGCAAAAGAGTTGCCTTTATAGAATATTCACGCTTTTCAGCATGTATTGCTTTTACGTACCATGAAAAAAAGAAAAATTGAAATAATGGATACCACCCTAAGGGATGGCGAACAAACCTCAGGGGTATCCTTTTCATCTTCCGAAAAACTTACACTAGCTCAGTTATTGCTAGAGGAACTAAATGTGGATCGCATTGAAGTGGCATCTGCAAGAGTATCGGATGGCGAACTGTTAGCTGTACAGAAAATTACAGAATGGGCTGCTGAAAGCGGTAATTTAAATCGTGTTGAGGTACTAACCTTTACAGACAAAGGATTGTCTTTACAATGGATGGAAAAAGCTGGCGCCAAAGTGCAAAATCTTTTAACCAAAGGCTCTCTTAACCACCTAAAATACCAATTAAAGAAAACTCCGGAAGAACACTTTTCCGATATTGCTGCGGTTTTCAAAGAAGCTAAAGAAAAAGGCATAACCAATAATATCTATTTAGAAGACTGGAGTAATGGCATGCGTAATTCTAAAGATTACGTATTTCAATATTTAGACTTCTTAGCAACACAACCTGTTAAACGAATTCTACTACCAGACACTTTAGGCATATTAACACATACCGAAACTTTCTCTTTTATTTCTGAAATAACACAACGCTACCCTAATTTACATTTTGATTTTCATGGTCATAACGATTACGATTTAGGAGTTGCCAATGTAATGGAAGCAGTAAAAGCAGGTTGCCATGGACTACACCTTACCGTAAATGGCATGGGAGAACGTGCTGGTAATGCTCCAATGGCTAGTGCCATAGCTGTTATAAATGATTTTTTACCTGAAATAACGATTAATGCGAACGAAACTGCATTACACAAAGTAAGTAAATTAGTTTCTGCTTTTACTGGCTTTAGAATACCTGCAAATAAACCCATTGTTGGAGACAATGTATTTACACAAACTGCTGGCATTCACGCAGATGGAGACAACAAAAACAACTTATACTTTAATGATTTACTTCCAGAAAGGTTTGGCCAAAAACGTAAATATGCACTTGGAAAAACTTCTGGAAAAGCTAATATTCAGAAAAATTTACAAGATTTAGGACTAACCCTAAATGATGAGGATTTAAAAAAAGTAACCCAACGTATTATAGAATTAGGAGATAAAAAAGAACGTGTTTCTAAAGAAGATTTACCATATATAATCTCAGATGTATTAGATAGTGAGGAATATTTAAACAATGTTATTGTTAAATCTTACGTATTAACACATTCTAAAGGCCTTAAACCTTCTACCACTATAGCAGTAGAAATAGATGGTGAATTACATGAAGAAAACGCTCAAGGAGATGGCCAATTTGATGCTTTTATAAATGCCTTAAAGAAGGTATATAAAAGTAAAAAATTAATTTTCCCTAAGCTAATAGATTATGCTGTCCGTATACCTCCTGGAAGCCATTCAGATGCCCTTTGCGAGACGAATATAACATGGGAAAAAGAAGGGAAAGAATTTATAACTCGTGGTTTAGATTCTGACCAAACCGTTTCGGCAATTAAAGCAACAGAGAAGATGTTAAACATTATTTAAGCAAACAACCTAGAGACATTTATTAAGAAAAAATCATTTATATTTCGACGCAAGTGTCGGGGTATTAAACCCACTGGTGGGAGTAAATTAAATATTAAACCGCAATACGAATTATTGCAAAATAAAATAGAATGAAATTAAATATAGCATTATTAGCTGGGGACGGAATTGGTCCTGAAGTAATAGATCAAGCCGTTAAAGTATCTAATAAAATTGCAGAAAAATTTGGGCATGATATTTCATGGACACCTGCATTAACTGGAGCTGCTGCAATTGATGATTGTGGAGAGCCTTATCCAGACAGTACCCATGCGGTTTGTGAAGCTGCTGATGCTGTTCTATTTGGCGCAATAGGACACCCACGTTTTGATAATGACCCATCTGCAAAAGTAAGACCAGAACAGGGATTATTAAAAATGCGTAAAAAATTAGGCCTATTTGCTAATGTGAGACCAACTTTTACTTTCCCTTCTTTAATAGATAAATCTCCTTTAAAAAGAGAACGTATCGAAGGTACAGACTTAATCATCTTAAGAGAACTTACAGGTGGCATCTATTTTGGCGAAAGAGGCAGAAAAGATAATAACGATACTGCTTTTGACACCATGACCTATACAAGGTCTGAAGTGGAACGTATAGCTCGTAAAGGATTTGAGCTTGCTATGACACGTTCTAAAAATTTATGCTGTGTTGATAAAGCTAATGTATTAGAATCCTCTAGACTATGGAGAGAGACGGTACAGGCGATGGAAAAAGATTATCCAGAAGTAACTGTATCTTATGAATTTGTAGATGCTGTTGCAATGCGTTTGGTACAATGGCCAAATTCTTATGATGTAATGATTACAGCTAACCTATTCGGAGATATTTTAACGGATGAAGCTTCTGTAATTTCTGGATCTATGGGACTTATGCCTTCTGCATCGGTAGGTGAAAAGACAAAATTATACGAACCTATTCATGGTTCTTACCCACAAGCAGCAGGTAAAGATATTGCGAACCCATTAGCAACGGTATTATCTGCAGCTATGATGTTCGAAGATTTTGGTTTAACAGAAGAAGCTAAAGCTATAAGAGATGTTGTAAACGCATCTTTAGCTAAAGGATATGTTACTGAAGATTTAGCAGAAGGTGGTACTTCTTACAAAACTAGTGAACTTGGAGATTGGCTAGTTGCTAACCTTTAAAGTATAGAATATTTATAAAAGCCTCCATATTTAAAATATGGAGGCTTTTTTATGTGGTTTACATCTCCTCTTTACAATATATAATCTGTACTTATAAAATTCGATATTTTTGCATCTAATAACTTCTCTAATATTTCATTATTGATGTCATTATCTTTAGAAGCAACAAAGGTTCTAATAGAGAACGAACGTAAAGCATCATGCACACTTAAAGTTGCCTGAGCAGAATCTTTTCTCCCTGTAAAAGGATACACATCTGGCCCTCTTTGACAAGAGCTGTTTAAGTTTACTCTACACACTAAATTTACTAAAGAATCTACCAATGGAGCAATAGCATAGATATCTTTACCAAACAAACTTACCTGTTGCCCATAATTGCTTTCAGCCATATCATCTAAAGGCTCTTCTATATCTTTAAAAGGTACAATAGGAATAACAGGACCAAATTGCTCTTCTTGGTATACCCTCATATCTTTATTTACAGGATACAAAACAGCTGGCCAAATATAATTTTCTGTTGTTTCTCCTCCTTTTTTATTCCATATTTTAGCTCCTTTTGTTTTGGCATCATCAATTAACTCTTGAATATACTGAGGCTTACTTGGTTCTGGTAGTGGCGTTAATTTAGCACCATCATCCCAAGGGTTTCCGAATTTTAAAGTATCGACCTTTTCTGCAAAACGTTTGTTAAATTCTTCTACAATATCTTCATGTACATACAATACTTTTAAGGCAGTACATCGTTGCCCGTTAAAAGATAAAGTTCCTGCCAAACATTCGTTTATTGTTAAATCTAAATCCGCATCTGGTAATACAATACCAGGGTTTTTAGCTTCTAGACCTAATACTAAACGTAAACGGTTACTTTTCGGATGCTGATCTTGCAATGCGTTTGCCGATTTACTGTTTCCAATTAGTGCTAACACATCTACCTTCCCAGTTTGCATAATAGGAGCTGCAACAGCTCTACCTCTACCAAAAACTATATTCACTACTCCTTTTGGGAAACTACTCTGAAAAGCCTCTAAAAGTGGGGTAATTAGTAACACTCCGTGCTTCGCTGGCTTAAAAATGGTAGTATTACCCATTATTATTGCAGGTATCAATAAAGCAAAGGTTTCATTCAATGGGTAGTTATAAGGCCCCAAACATAAAACAACACCTAGTGGACCTCTTTTTATATGCGCATATACGCCATCGTGCTTCTGAAATTTAGCAGCATTACGATCCAATTGCTTATAATCCTCAATAGTGTCATTAATATATTCTACAGTACGGTCAAATTCTTTTTCAGAATCTGGTAAAGACTTTCCTATTTCCCACATCAAGAGAGTTACAATCTCTTCTCTTTTAAAGCTCATTTTCTTTACAAAGGTTTCCATACATTCAATACGGTCCTTAACATGCATTGTTGGCCAAACTCCTTGCCCTCTATTATAAGCTGCCAATGCCCCGTCTAAAGCATTCAAAGCCTCTGGTTCTCCCATATCTGGAATACTACCTAATAATGTAGGTTTGTATTCTTCCGTAGATGAAATTGTAGAATAAACATCTGATGTATTACCATTCCATTGCTTTAATTCACCATTTACTAAATACTGTTTTTGATGAATTACTTCTTTAATTTGGTATGCTTCTGGGATAGTTGTCTTTGTATTCATTTGCCGTAGTTTTAATCAATTTGTTATGCCTAAATTAAATTGAACTACACGAATTTAGTAAAAACAAAAAGTAAAATACGGTCTTTAACCCCTTATTTTAAAGACTTTAGCAATGAAAACGTTTTCGCAATTATAATTTAATGAAACATTGCCATTCTGTTATTTTACTATACTAGATATTGAAAAAGATCGGGTTTATCATTTAAATATTCTCCAAAGAAATTATTTTTTTTCATTCTTTGCACCAATGGAGCAAGATCTGTTGGACTTTTTAATTCTATACCTACTACCGCTGGAGCATTTTCTTTACTAGATTTTTTAGAATATTCAAAATGCGTAATATCATCCGTAGGCCCCAAAATTTCACTTACAAATTCTTTTAGAGCTCCTGGTCTTTGAGGAAAACGAACCATGAAGTAATGTTTTAACTGGCCATACAAGAGTGCTCGTTCTTTTATCTCTGCTGTTCTTGTAATATCGTTATTACTGCCGCTAATAATACAAACTACATTTTTACCTTCTATTTCTGCTGCAAAGTCATCTAGAGCTGTTATTGTTAAAGCTCCTGCAGGCTCTACAACAATGGCGTCTCTATTATATAAATCTAATATAGTTTGGCACACTTTTCCTTCTGGTACAGTAACCATTTTCGTTAGATTATCCTTGCATATATTAAAAGTATAATACCCTACTCTTTTAACCGCTGCCCCATCAATAAATTTATCTATTTGTTGTAGCTCGGTATTAACACCTTCTTCTATAGATGTTTTCATAGAAGGTGCTCCTTCTGGTTCTACTCCAATTATTTTAGTTTTTGGAGAAAGTTCTTTCAATACTCCTATCATTCCAGAAACAAGTCCGCCTCCTCCTATTGGAGCAAAAATATAATCTATGGGTTCTTTGGATTGTTCTAGAATCTCTAATGCAACTGTTCCTTGGCCTTCTATAATTTTGGGGTCATCGAAAGGATGTACAAAAGTTTCTTTCTCTTTCTCGCAATATATTTTTGCAGCTTTATAAGCATCATCAAAAGTATCTCCTTCTAAAACTACTGTAACCCAATCTTCCCCAAACATTTTAGTTTGCTCTACCTTTTGTTTTGGAGTAACAGCAGGCATGTAAATTGTTCCTTTTATACCTAAGTGGTTACAAGCAAAAGCAACACCTTGGGCATGGTTACCTGCACTAGCACAAACCACGCCTTTAGTTCTTTCTTCTTGAGAAAGGGAACTAATTTTATTAAATGCACCTCTAATTTTATACGAACGTACACGCTGTAAGTCTTCTCTTTTTAGAAGGATATTGGCTTTGTATTTTTTAGAAAGTCGCAAACTAGAAGAAAGCGGCGTAATAGCAACAACTTGCTGAATGTTATCCGCCGCTTTTTTTATATTCTCAATTGTTGGGAAGTACGTCATAGGTCTTCTTATCCCTCAAGCTCCCCCAAGGGAGGGTGTATTTATTTATACAATTGGTTTCATTGCTGTCATTGAAGCTCTTAATCTTGCTCCCACAATCTCTACTGGGTGCTCTCTTAATATTTTATTTACTTCAATTAATTTTGCATTATCAACCCCATTTTCATTGGATTTACCAAAGTTTTTACCGATAACATTGGTATCGATATTCTTCATGAAGTCTGTTAATAAGGGCTTACACGCATGGTCAAACAAATAGCAACCGTATTCTGCTGTATCCGAAATTACTCTATTCATTTCAAACAATTTCTTTCTTGCTATTGTATTTGCAATTAAAGGCGTTTCGTGTAAAGACTCATAATATGCTGACTCTCCGATAATACCAGATTCTGTCATTGCTTCAAAAGCTAGTTCTACCCCTGCTCTTACCATAGCCACCATAAGTACTCCATGATCGTAAAATTCTTGTTCCGAGATTTCTACATCACCTGCTGGTGTTTTTTCAAAGGCAGTTTCTCCTGTTGCTGCTCTCCATCCTAATAAGTTTTTATCGTCATTAGCCCAATCTTCCATCATGGTTTTAGAAAATTCACCTTCCATAATATCATCCATATGTTTCTGGAATAATGGACGCATAATTTCCTTAAGCTCTTCGGATAACTCAAAAGCTTTAATTTTTGCCGGGTTAGACAAGCGATCCATCATATTGGTAATACCACCATATTTTAAACCTTCGGTAACAGTTTCCCATCCATATTGAATAAGTTTAGACGCATAACCTGCATCGATTCCTTTTTCAATCATTTTATCAAAACAAAGAATAGAGCCTGTTTGCAACAAACCACAAAGAATAGTTTGCTCTCCCATTAAATCTGACTTCACTTCAGCAACGAAAGAAGAGTCTAAAACACCTGCTCTATGACCACCAGTACCTACAGCGTATGCTTTAGCCTCTGCATATCCTTTTCCTTGCGGGTCATTCTCTGGGTGAACCGCAATTAATGTTGGTACACCAAAACCTCTTTTATATTCTTCTCTTACTTCAGAACCTGGACTCTTAGGAGCTACCATAATTACAGTAAGATCCTCTCTTATTTGTGTTCCTTCTTCTACAATATTAAATCCATGAGAATAAGAAAGTGTTGCTCCTTTTTTCATTAACGGCATAACAGCTTTTACAACTGCTGTATGCTGCTTATCTGGAGTTAGGTTTATTAACAAATCTGCCGTTGGAATTAATTCTTGGTAAGTACCTACAGTAAATCCATTCTCAGAAGCATTTTTAAAAGATTGTCTTTTCTCTTTTATAGCAGCATCTCTTAATGTATACGAAACATCTAAACCAGAATCTCTCATATTAAGACCTTGGTTAAGACCTTGGGCACCACAACCTATAATCACAATTTTTTTACCCTTTAAAGCCGATACACCATCGGAGAATTCACTAGATTCCATGAATCTACATTTACCCAATTGGGTTAATTTATCTCTTAAGGATAGTGTATTAAAATAATTTGCCATTTATGTTCTTATTTTGATTTTTGATTATTTAATTTTCTTTAAACTCTTCTATAAGTAGAGATGAAATATTCATTTTTTCTTTAGAAACAGAAATACGCCCAGAACGTACAAATTGCATAATTCCGTACGGTTTTAATTGGTCATGCATTTCTTCTATCTCACTTCTTCGTCCAGATTTTGCAAGAACAAAAAAGTCTCTTGCTACGGTCACAATCTGAGAATTGCTATCTTTTATTATATTTTGTATTTGACGCTCATCAAACAACAAATCTGATTTTATCTTAAACAGTGCCGATTCTTGGAAAATAGTTTCATCATCTGTATGATAAAATGCTTTAATTACTTCTATCTGCTTTTCTATTTGCCCAACAACTTTACGTGCTGTTTCTTCGGTAACGTAATTTACTATGGTAAATTTTGAGACATTATCAATTTCAGATTTTGAAACGTTTAAACTCTCTATATTAATGTGTCTTTTTAAGAATATACCCGATATTCTATTTAATAAACCTACATTATTCTCTGAATAAACCGATATGGTGAACCATTCTTTTTCCATTTCTATAAATTCTTTTCTCTTATTCTATTATACTATTTTTCACTGCTTCAATTCTCCTTGTACACCAATTAAACTTTGGAAGTAATAAAATTTTTATCCATTTTAACTAAACTTAGAAATTTTTCTTTCTTTAAAGTTAGTATTTGCTCCCCTATGTGCATCTAAGTGTTTGCTACTTTAATCTTATTTCTGAAACAGATGCTCCAGTAGGGATCATAGGAAATACATTATCTTCTTGCTCCACACGTACTTCTAAAAAATAAGGTTCTTTGGAAGCCATCATTTCTTCTACGGCTCCTTTTAAATCTTCCCTTTTAGAAACTCTAGTTGCTTTAATACGATACCCTTCCGCTATTTTAACAAAATCTGGATTGGTCATTACTGTAGATGCATACCTTTTATCGAAAAACAGTTCTTGCCATTGACGCACCATACCAAGATGCTCATTATTCAATACTACTATTTTTACAGGAATCTTGTGTTGAAAAATTATCCCCAATTCTTGGATGGTCATTTGGTAGCCACCATCTCCTATAATTGCAACAACTTCGCGATCCATTGCTCCCATTTTAGCGCCAATAGCTGCTGGTAACGCAAACCCCATGGTTCCTAATCCTCCAGAAGTAATATTACTTTTCGTTTGTTTAAACTTAGCATATCTACAAGCAAACATTTGATGTTGACCAACATCGGAAACAATTACAGCTTTACTTTCTGAAGCAATATTTATTTGATTTAACACTTCACCCATGGTTAATCCTTCTTTTGTTGGATTAAGTTGTGGGGTTATAATTTCATCTAACTCAATTTGGTATTTTTCTTTAAACAGATTATGCCAAGTTTCATGCTTGTTTTCCTTTATTTTTGGTAAAACAAGGGACAAGGTCTCTTTAGAGTTCCCTAGAACTGCTACATCTGTCTTTACATTCTTATCTATCTCAGCAGGGTCAATATCAAAATGAATAATTTTAGCTTGTTTTGCATAATCACTTAACCTACCAGTAACGCGATCATCAAAACGCATTCCTATAGCAATTAAAACATCACATTCATTCGTTAAAACATTCGGCGCATAATTTCCATGCATACCAACCATACCTACATTTAAAGGATGGTCTGTATCCATTGCAGAAAGACCCAATATGGTCCATGCTGCAGGAATTCCGGCTTTTTCTACTAATGATTTTAATTCCTCTTCTGCTTCTCCTAAAATAACCCCTTGACCAAAAACAATTAATGGTTTTTTTGCTTTATTTATTATTTCAGCAGCTGCATCTATAGCTTCTATATTTGGTTCTGGCACAGGTTTGTAACTACGCACTCCCGTACACTTTTCATAACTAAAATCAAACTCATCCATTTGCGCGTTTTTAGTAATATCTACTAAAACAGGGCCTGGACGACCTGATTTTGCTATGTAAAAAGCCTTGGCCAGAACTTCTGGAATTTCACTAGCCTGTGTTATTTGGTAATTCCATTTAGTCACTGGGGTTGAAATACCAATGATATCTGTCTCTTGAAAGGCATCTGAACCTAATAAATGACGATGGACCTGCCCTGTAATACAAACCATAGGTGTGGAGTCTATTTGCGCATCTGCAATACCTGTAATTAGATTGGTTGCTCCAGGACCAGAAGTAGCCATAGCTACCCCTACTTTACCCGTTACTCTGGCATAGCCTTGTGCTGCATGTGTAGCTCCTTGCTCATGGCGTGCTAAAATATGAGTTAGCTTATCTTGAAATTTATACAACTCATCATAGACAGGCATAATTGCTCCTCCAGGATAACCATATAATAAATCTACTCCTTCTGCTACTAAACAATGTATAATAGCTTCTGCTCCACTTATTTTTATTGTGGCTTGCTTTTTAGTTTCTACTTTTTTTGCTTTTAATGTCTCCATAAGCCTTATCCCAACTTAAAATTTATATGTTCAAGTCTATTTTGGGGATTATTTTAATTAAACTATTCTTTTCTAAAATTCGTCTGTTACACAACCTTGTGCTGCGGATGATACTGAGCGTGCATATTTATACAATACTCCTTTTTTAAATTTTAATTCTGGTTGTACCCACGCTTCTTTACGTTTTACTAAAACCTCATCTGACACCTCTACATTAATTGCATTTTTTTCCGCATCAATGGTAATTATATCTCCATCTTCTACTAAAGCTATAGTTCCTCCATCTTGTGCTTCTGGAGAAATATGCCCTACAACAAATCCATGTGTTCCTCCGGAGAAACGACCGTCTGTAATAAGTGCTACCTCTTTACCTAGACCCGCTCCCATAATAGCTGCGGTTGGCTTCAGCATTTCTGGCATTCCTGGTCCTCCTTTAGGCCCTTCATAACGAATGACGACTACATCCCCTTTTTCTACTTTTCCATCACGAATACCATCATTCGCATCATACTCACTATTAAATACTTTTGCCGTTCCTTTAAATAACAACCCTTCTTTTCCTGTGATTTTTGCTACAGAACCATTTTCTGCAAGGTTACCGTAAAGCATACGTAAATGTCCTGTTGCTTTGATTGGATTCTCTAAAGGTCTAATAACATCTTGACCTTCTTCTAAATCTGGCACATTTTCCAAGTTCTCTGCCAAAGTTTTCCCAGTAACCGTTAAACAGTCACCATGCAAAAGTCCGTTTCTTAATAAATACTTTAATACTGCTGGAATACCACCTACACGATGTACATCTTCCATTAAATATTTACCACTAGGTTTTAAATCTGCTATAAATGGTGTGGTATCGCTAATATGTTGAAAATCTTGTAATGTAAAATCTATATCTGCAGCTCTTGCTATTGCTAAGAAATGTAATACTGCATTGGTAGAACCCCCCATTATAGTTACTAAACGAATAGCATTTTCTAATGACTTACGCGTAACAATATCTAAAGGCTTAATATCTTTTTCTATAAGAATACGCATTTGTTTACCTGCTTCTAAACATTCTGCTTCTTTATTCTCGCTAATCGCTGGATTAGATGAATTATAAGGCATAGACATTCCTAAAGCCTCAATTGCCGAAGCCATTGTATTTGCAGTATACATACCACCACAAGCTCCTGCTCCTGGAACCGATTTTTTAATGATACTTTTAAACTCCGATTCTTCCATTGTACCAGCTACCTTCTCTCCCCAAGCCTCAAAAGCGGAAACAATATCTAGCTTTTTACCGTTATGACAGCCAGATGCTATTGTTCCTCCATAAACCAAAATAGCTGGTCTATTTAAACGTAACATAGCCATTAATGCTCCTGGCATATTTTTGTCGCAACCTACAACGGTTACCAAGGCATCATAAGACATTCCTTGTACCACAGTCTCCATAGAATCTGCTATAACATCTCTAGATGGTAAAGAAAAACGCATTCCTGGTGTACCCATAGAAATACCATCACTAACACCTATAGTATTAAAAATAAGACCAACTGTTTCTTTAGAGTTAACTCCCTCTTTTACCAGTTTAGCCAAATCATTTAAATGCATATTACAAGGGTTACCTTCGTAACCTGTACTTGCTATACCCACAAGTGGCTTTTTAAAATCTTCGTCGGTAAAACCAATAGCATATAACATAGCTTGTGCTGCTGGTTGTGTTGGATCCTGAGTAACGTTTTTACTATATTTATTTAATTCCATTTGAGACATTTCTAAGTATTCTATAAAATTGCTATAATATTACTAGCATATCAAAGATATATGATTATAATACCTTAATATTTTAACAAGATTTACTGGTTTAAATTCAATTACACTTTATTTTAACTAAACTACTGTTTTACAGTTCTTTAACTTTTGTTTTTATATCATATTCAATAGTTTTAAATTTAAGTAAAGAACATAAAAAAAGCCTGTATCAAATTGGTTTGATACAGGCTTTTTTTTAGTCAAAAGAACACTATATCATCCCCTACAAGGGATAATTATAATGACATTGATTAAAAAATTATTTATTTTCATTAGTACAATATTAAGTCTATTTTTTAAAATAGGGAAACAAAATTTTATTAAAAGTGGTTATTCTAGTTTAAAAAACACTTTATCGCCATATTTTTTCTGAGCCAAGATACATATTGCTTCGTCTGACAGTTGTAATATTCTTGGGTACCCTCCTGTTGTTTGTCCATCTTTCATAAGAATAATTAATTTACCCGATGGGGTTAATTGTATTGTTCCTGGTAAGGTAGCCGATGTTAACATGGAATAACTTAACCCTTCTATATTTTCCTTTATTTGATACGCCATTCTATTATTTTCTTTAGCAATAGAAAATTCTTTTGAAAACAAGGCCGTTAATTGACCATCATTTAACAAATTAAACTCTGGCCCTCTAGACACAAGTATTACATTTTCATCTAGAATATTTTGTAATCGTAAAGCATTTAGTTTAGGTGAAAAATTAGAACATTTTTCATAAGGAATGTTTGCCCTAGAGGCTATTTTTTTTTCTGTGGTTATTGGGTAATAAAAAGATTTACTCCCCAAAACCTCCTCACTTTTAAATCCGTTTTTTATAGCCAAATAAGCTCTAAACCCTTTCTTTAACCTCCCATAAGACAACATATCTCCAGAGTTTACCTTATATACCTTATAATTCTCTAAAAGCGTATCATTTAAGATTGGGGAGATTTCTGCTCCTCCCATACAAATGTAAGTATCTATAGTAAACTCTAAAATAGGCCCAGTCATCGTTATTTCAATAACTGCAGCATTAGGATCATTCTCTAATAATTGATTGCATACTAATGCAGCGTTACCATCCATACTGCCAGATACAGGAACTCCTTTGTTTAAATAGCCAATTCTTCCTTTATCCTGAATTGTTGTAAAAAAACCTGCCTTTACTACCTTAAGCATCTATCTTACTTTTTTCTAAGTTATAAACTCCTACTTCATTCTCTATTTTTATAAGATTATATTCGGCTTTTTCTATCTTATAAAACTGCACCTTATCTCCTACGGAAACAAAACAAGGGTTTTCATTTTTTGGATTAAACATAGAAACTGGGCAATTACCCACAATATTCCATCCACCAGGAGATTCTTGAGGATATATACCTGTCTGTTTTCCGGCTAATCCCACGGATCCCTTTTCTATAAGTAATCTAGGAGATGCCCTTCTCTCTATTTCTAACTCCTTAGACAACCCTCCGAGATACATAAATCCTGGTAAAAAACCTATGCCATATACTGTATATGCATTTTGAGTATGTAGCCTAACTAGCTCTTCTGTTGTTAGATTTAACTTATTACAAGTTTCTTCTAAATCAATCCCAAAAGAAACATCATAACATACGGGTAGTTTCCAAAGTAATTTTCCTCTCTTTTCTATAGGCTTTTTTTGGGCGTACCATTCTTTTATTTTTCCTTTAAAAGTATCAAAATCAATCGGTGCTTGTCTATAGACTAAAGTAAGTGAATTATACGCCAGAATAATTTCCCAACTCTTAGAATCTAAACAAGATTTAATTAAATGCTCTTTAAATTGTATTATATCTTCTAAAATAACCTCCTCTACTTGGTTAGGCCATTCTATCAAAACAGCATGTACTCCATAGGAACGTATAGAAATAGTATAGTTAGACACTTTTAAATATATTTAGTTTTGGTAAATTTCTAGAAAGGTAGATTAAAATATCTAATGCCGAAATAGTATCTCCATGTATACAAAAAGTTTCTGCTTTTATAGAAACTAATTCCCCAGAAATAACTTGTACTTTTTCTTGATGCACCATTAATCTTATATGCTCTAGGACTGCCTTAGGGTGTTCTATTAGTGCATTGGTAGACTTTCTTGAAACTAAGCTTAGATTAGCATTATAATTTCTATCCGCGAAGGCTTCATACTTAACACTAAATTCTTGTTTTAATGCCTCTTCTGCAATTAGAGAACCATAAGGCACATATAAACACACTCTACTCTTATACTCTGACACAGCCTCTAAAAAAGATTTTGCTAAATTTAAGTCCTTGGCTATATCATTATACAATGCTCCATGGGCTTTTATATGATGTAATTTTTCTTTTTTTTGATGTAAAATAGTTTCTATATTATGCATTTGCTCCTGTATACTTTTAACAAATACATCTTTCTTCATATGCATAGAAACCCGCCCAAAATTGACTCTATCTGGATACGATGGATGAGCTCCTATTTTTACATCATTCTTAATCGCCAATTGCACTGTTTTACGTATTGTATCTACGGTTCCAAAATGACCTCCACAGGCGATATTACAAGAAGAAATATAAGGAAAAAGTTGCTCTTCGTTAGCAATACCCTCCCCTACATCACAATTAATATTTATATATTTTTTATCCACAAATTTCGTTTAAAAAAGCCCCATTACCTTAAGTATACTTTTTGCGCCTAATAGTAAGGAAAGCAGTATTATAATACCCCCTATTACATTTTGTAATTTAGAATTTTTATATTTCCCCATTACAGATTCTCTATTAACTACCCAGAGTAAAAAGATAGCAATAACAGGCAACAGAATGCCATTAGCAACTTGGGCAAATTTTATTATCTCTATTGGTTTTATTCCAAAAAATAGAAAAAACACGCCCAAAAAAAGTATAGCCATCCAGACAAGTCTAAACCTATAATCTTTTAAATCTGCTTTCCATCCAAAACAACTATTTACTACATAGGCCGCTGCTAAAGGTGCCGTAACAGAGGATGTTATACCAGCAGCAAACAAACCTATTCCCATAAAATATTTTGCTGCATTTCCATAAAGAGGCTCTAACCCCTTCGCCAAATCTAACACATTCGTTATTTCTTTTCCTGGTATAGTTGAAGCTGCTATAATAATTGCCATAGAAACTAATCCTCCCAAAGCAATAGATACTACGGTGTCCTTCCTTGCTGTTTTTAAATCTTTAATAGATTTCCATTTTTCACTCACTAGAGAAGCGTGTAAAAATAAATTATATGGAACTACTGTGGTTCCTACCAAAGCAACAACCGTTAAAATACTATGTTCTGGCATAGACGGAATTAATAATCCTTTTAATACCTCTACAATATTTGGTTTTGTAATTAATGCCGTACATAAAAAAGAAACACTCATTAATATTACCAAAGTAACCAACGTTTTTTCTAAACTTTTATAGTTTCCTAAATACAATAAAATAAACGCGCACAAGCCTATTACTATAGGGTAATAACCAGAGGATTCTTTTCCGAAAATAGCTTCTAACCCTAGCGTAGCGCCCCCAATATTACCTGCTTCATACGCAGCGTTACCAATTACTATTGCCGCAAGAATTATAACGATAATAGTAATCTTTATCCACGGTGTTTTTAATTCTTCTTTTATAACATCTGCCAACCCTCTTTGAGTTACTATTCCTAATCTGGCAGACATTTCTTGTAATACTATAGTAGCAATAACAGACAGCAACATTGCCCATAATAGCGCATACCCAAAAGCCACCCCTGCCAATGTACAAGCTGTAACTGTTCCTGGGCCAATAAAAGCGGCAGCTACCAAAACACCTGGTCCTATTTTTTTAAACATCTAGTTTTTATATTTATTTAATGAATAAAGAGCAAAGGTTCCTAACCAATGAGTTCCACTATAATTACCATCTACAATATTAGGTAGAGAATATTGTATATGCTTATTAGCTATAAGATTTAGATGCTTATACTCTGGTAGACTTTTAGATATACCATACAAACACCATGCTCTACTAAAATTTAATCCATCTAAATGTACCATTTTTCCATCTGTTCGATCAGACACTTTACCAGGTTCTAAGTTAAAAGTAACATCTGTTAATTGCGGCAAAAAGGCATCAAACCATTTTTTAAAATCGGTTGGAGACATAAATCGTCTTACAATATTTGCTTCTTCTAAACATGGAGAAAGAAAATCGAACCCACTAGGCTCCCAACTTAAAGGACAACCTGCATCATTTATATAAAATCGTTTTACTGTAGATTCTATAGCAATTTTTAATTCCTCTTCACCAATTACTTCTGCATAATCTAATGCTAAACTTAAAGCAAAGGCGGTGTTGGAGTGCTCTCCTACTCTTATAGGATAATTTAATTTAGGTAAAAAAGCAGTATACGCTTGTACTACATAATCTGTTAATGGCTGTAAATTAGTTTCTAATTCTCTTGCTAAGGGAGTATCCCAAGTATGTAATTCTTCTGCTAATTTTAATACCCAAGCCCAACCATAGGTTCTTTCATAAGTAGCATTTCCTTTTCTTTTAAAATAAGCTAGCTCTGCTTCTATATTTTCCTGAGATATATTAGCCTTTAATTTTTCTTGAATTTCCTTATAATTCTCTAAACTAGGAAATTGCTTTAACAAAGAAACCAATGACCAATGACCATGTACTGCCGAATGCCAATCATAACAACCATAAAATGCTGGATGCAATTGTTTAGGTGTTCCTAAATGAGTAGAATCATTCATGGACTGGTTTAATTTATTAGGAAATTCCACTTGCATACACTCTAAAGGCAAGCTCGCTAATCTATTAGCTTCTGAAAGCGTTAGCTTTAGAGATAGCTCCGTAACACTAACATCTGTTTTGTTACTAGAATTAGCCTCCTTACAACTAAATAAACAAAAGGTTATTAATATAAAAACTAAAATATTTATTTTTTTAAGAAACATATCTATCAATTTATAAAATAAGTTCTTAAAGATAAGGGCTTTAATTAAAAATCAAGAGGGCTTTAATTCCTTTTTGTAAAAAAATAATTTTAACATAAAATATTTAGTTCGTCTAAAAAAATGTAGTTCATCTAAAAGATAGGTTATTACATCGAAGTAATATAATAATCCGAAAAATACAGGGTTATAGTAGTCCCAAATTTAAAGTATACCTACAAATAATGACATGTCTAGAATGCAATAAGAAGCTCGGTTATTTGGATCATAAAAATGCTATGGAATCTCTAGGCGTAGAATTATGTGACCAACACCAGGCAAGAATTGAAAGGTTAATTGAATTAAACAATACTCCCCTAGAAGCTATTCAATTGTATTATAGCTTAAAGGAAGCGGGTGTTAGTGCTATGTTAGAATGGTGGGATGGTAAAAAATCTATTGATATAGCCATTTCTAGAGTAAAACTAAACATAGAAATAGATACGCAATACGATAAACTAAGTCATGAACAAGCTATTAATGATTTAGAAGAAGATATGCATTCTTTTAAAAATGGGTTTACAACAATCCGTATTCCTCACGTATTAATTAGATACTATTTAAAAGAAACAGTTAATAATATCATAGGTATTACGGAAGGCTTAAAAGCTAACATAAAAGCAATATGATATAAAATATAAAAGCTATGGTTAACACTAAAAAAATATTAAAAACACCTATTCGTATTACTATTGCTGCTCTTTTAGTGGGAATGTTATCTAGGATTTTAAATTGGCCATACGCTTTTGAAATTGTCTTAGCTTCTTTTTTTTCTTTAGGATTACTATATGCCTTTAGGTTTCATAAAAAAGAAAACAAACAAACAGTAGATTACGTAAAAATGATGTTAGTATTATTTTGGACTACTAATGGTATTCTAAATTTATTAGATTTTCCATATACCTTGTTTTTTCAAATCATTACAGGAATAACCTTTGTTACTTGGTTTATCATGGAAGGCACAGCCTATTTTATGGATGAAGACCGAAGAGTAAAAAATAGCCTTACTCAAATTCTTTGGAATGTTGCTATGGTTATAGGTACCTTAGCCATAATTGCTGGTAGCCTATTAAATATATTAGACTGGCAATTTGCTATTCCTTTACTTTCCGCTGGTATAGCCATTATTGCATCCTACATTTTAAAAGACTTATTTACAGTGTCATCAACTGAAGAAAATGACCAAAATAATGGAGAATTTCAATTATAAATATATTCCTGAAATTTTACCATTAAACATATATTACTAGTAGGTTTTACCCACCAATCTTTTAACCTTTTGTACTGTACCTAAACTAACATTACAACTTTTAGCTGTTTCTCTTAGGCTTTTCCCTTTCGATAGTGCTCTAATGACTTTGCCATATTTTTTAAGTATCACTTCTTTAGACTCCACGGATCCTTTAACCCGTCCTTTATATATTCCATTTGCTTTAGCCTTGGCTATACCGTTCTTCTGCAGCTCTAACATGGTGTGTTTCTCCATATCTGCCACATTGATAAGTGCTTTTATCAATAAAGTAAAAGTTTCATTGGCTTTACCTTTAACCAAAGACTCTATACCCAAATTATCTATTTTTACGGTTATTCCTAACTGATCAAATATTTTAACCACAGAAAGTATGTCTTGCAAATTTTTACCAAATTTATCTAAAGAATCTACACTGATATAATCTATTTTAAATCCTTCTAGAGTATTTAAAAAGTCTAATAACTCTCCTCCTTTTAATCTCTCTTTAAATGGTATTGCAGAACTACAAACATCCACAAATAATTGTTCGTTTTTATATTTTTTATGTAGTTGTTTTAAAGTTTTAGCATTAATAGAATCATTCCTGGAATATCTTACCTTCATATTGCAAACTTAGGCTTCTAATAAGTTTAGTGCTAATTTTAAGGTGGTTATTTATAGTACATAATAAAATATGTATTCATTAAGCTGAAAGACAACATTAGTACATTTTTAGACTATACCCTTTTATTGATTTGTATTTTTGTCTGAAAAATTATTTTAAACAAATTTCTTTCCATTTAACAAAGATTAATTAGATTAGTTATATAAAAAACATAAATCATTAGTGATTTATGTACAACCGTTGGTAAACATTAAAACAGTAATCTGAGTACTCAAGAACTTATAGCTTTTACCTCTTTTTTTATATTGATTAATGCTTTTGGAACAGCACCTATAGTTTTGTAATAAAATTTTAATAATGACAAAAATTAGATTAATAATTTCACTAATTCTTATTTCAAATCTATTAGCTGCCCAAAATGGATCTGATATTATGCAATTTGATAAAACACTAAATCAGTTTCTCAATGTACGCGATTTTTGTCTTTCAAAAGATGGCAATGAAGCCTTTTTCACTTTACAGAGCCCTAATCAAGAAATTTCACAGTTAGCGTATATTAAAAAAGAGAAGAATGGATGGTCTAAACCAGAATTATTACCCTTCTGCGATTCCTATATGTATTTAGAGCCTTTTTTATCCTTTAGTAATAATCGATTATTTTTTGTCTCCGACAGACCACTAAAGGATTCTCACAAAAATAAAAAGGATTTTGATATTTGGTATGTTGACAGAAATAACAAAGATGGTAAATGGTCAAAACCACAAAATATGGGAAAACCAATTAATTCAGAATTAGACGAATTCTACCCTTCAGTTAGTAAAAATAACAACCTATATTTTACAATGATATCTCCTATTGGTTTTGGAAAAGATGATATTTATTTTTGCAAATGGGAAGACAATAAGTATGCTGAACCCATTTTATTAGACGAAAATATAAACAGCGTTGGTTATGAATTTAACGCCTTTATCTCAGAGAAAGAAGATTTTATAATATATTCAAAATACAACGAAGAAGACGGACAAGGAAGTGGTGATCTATACATTTCAAAAAAAGATACCAACGGAAAATGGAAAAAGGCAACAAATTTAGGAACTCCAGTAAACACAAAGTATATGGAATATTGTCCGTTTTATGATGAGAAAAAACAAATATTATATTTTACAAGTAAGAGAAGCAATATTAAACCTAGAAAATTTAATACTATTTCAGGTTTTAGAAAATATATTAAAGAAAGTAATAATGGGCTCCGCAAAATTTATAAGACTCCATTAAAAATAGAATAAGAACTACGGCAAAATAGGTCCCCAAATTGAAAATTACACGATAGCGAAACATGCCTTCTAAAAAAAAATAAACACTCCGCTAATACCGCAGATTACATTACTCCTCTTTACCAAAGAGTTTCCCTTCTCTACTAAATCATAATTTTATTTTCTAAATACCTTATTCTCAATAATTTATGACGCATAAAACAATAAATCATTGATATGTATTATCCATTATTTACATAAAGATGGTTAGATCTCCCGATTAATTATTCCTATATTGTTAAAAAAAGTGCTTGCTTATACTCTGCTAAGCATTTTTATAATTTAAACCAAACACTACTACCATTATGAAATCATTTACCGTCGCAGAAATTAACGCCGTATTAAACGGAGAAATTTTAGGTAAAACATCTGCAATTATAAAAGCTCCAGAACAACTAGAAAAAGCTAAAGAAGGGGAAATTACGGTTATCGGAAATAGAAAATATGCCAAACTCTGGGAATCCTCCAATGCAAGTGTTGCGGTTATTGATGAAAAAATAAATTTAGAACCCGGAGAAAACAAAGCTCTAATAAAAGTGCCAAATGCAGATTTAGCCATGGCTAAAATTTTGGAATTATTCGACCCAGGATTACCTGCTTTGGAAGAAGACATACACCCAACTGCGGTAGTACACAAAACAGCAATCCTTGGAAAAGGGTGCCAAATTGGTGCTAATACTTATGTTGGTAAAAACGTTTCTCTTGGCGATAATACTGTTTTATATCCTAATGTAACTATTATGGATGACACCAGCATAGGAAACGGATGTACCATTTGGTCTGGAACGGTAATTCGGGAGCGTACTATCATAGGTCATAAATGTATTATTCACACCAACGTAAGTATTGGCGCAGATGGTTTTGGTTTTAGACCAAGTGCCGATGGTAAAGGATTAGTGAAAATTCCACAAATAGGTAATGTTGTTATAGGCAATGCCGTAGAAATAGGCTCTAACTCTTGTGTGGATCGTGGTAAATTTAGCTCTACCATAATCGGAGATGGTTGCAAAATAGATAATCTAGTACAAATTGGGCATAACTCTGTTATGGGGCGTTCATGTATTATGGCTGGTCATAGTGGCTTAGCAGGTTCTGTTACTTTAGGAGATGGCGTTATTATTGGTGGTAGCGCATCCATCAATGATCATACTACATTACATTCTGGTGTTACCGTTGGTGCAGGTTCTGGAGTGGTAAGCGATGTAGCTGCTGGTAAAACGGTACTTGGATACCCTGCCTGCGATTCTAGAGAAATGTTGAAACAATGGGTTACGCTAAGAAAATTGGCGAAATAATACCCTCTTTTAGAAACTAAAAATTTTAATTAAAGCCAAATTACAATTTTGTAATTTGGCTTTAATTCTTACTGTTGTTGTGTTAGTAAAAAAACGTTTATTCCTCATTAAAATGAACATACTTTTTTAGATTGGTATCTTCACAAATAAAAGATAAATCATTATTATAGATGCCTTTATATTCTGCATATACCTGCGAACAAGAAGTTTCATTGTAATGATTAATAATTACCAGTTTACCTGCATCTAAAAAGCTTTGTGCACCCGATTGACTCCACCAATTTTTATCGTTGTTATAAGACTCATAAAGCACTCCATCAAAATTGGAAGCATCTTCCGTCATATTCTTGGCCATACATTTCATATCTTTTTCATGCACATAATCGCATAGTGCTCGAAAATAAGCAGCTCCTTCCGCTTTGGTTACTTCTAAATTGTACGTATTACGCCTATTACCATCATAAACCCAGTCCATATTATCAAACTCTACCCAATCGCAGCCCCATGTAGCTATTTTATCAATTCTAGCTTTCATAACCTCTAAAATACCAGTAGTAGTTTCATTTACAAAAAACTCATTAGGCCATTCGTCCCATGCTTTGTTTACCAAATAAGGTTTAATTGCTTCATAGTCATCTCGGAAATTTTCACCAGTACCAATACTAATATAAGCGCCAACTTGGTTCCCATTGGCTTTAATAGCTGCAATTTGCTCGGGTACACCTTCTGCAAAGGGATCAATAAGTACATACCCATTTTTTGCATTGGTAAGAATATCGGCTATAGTATCTGCTTCGTAATTTTCTTGATACGCCTCGTTATATATGGCAATAGCCTCACTCGGAATATTATCATCCTCTATTAAACCCGCCATATCATCGGCTTCATCATCAGAGTCGCCATTGCAAGAGCAAAAGAAACATAGACTAAATAATAGGGCGACATAATTCATTTTCAGCATAGTTCTAGAGGTTAGTGTCTAAAAAGGCTAACGCTAATCTCACAATAAAATGATTTTGTCTTATGTTAATTATTTGTTTAATTTATGAATTCTAAACCAAAGTAAATTGAACAGTTATGGAGGTACGGGGTTACAAACTTCGGAGTGCGGGCAACTAAAACTTTATTCTTTTGGATTTTAATTAAAAGTACTGACATTGAATTTCTTTAAAGAAAATCATTATTGATTCCCAATGTATAGAACAAACTACTATTGTTAAAACGATTATAATTAATATAGTGATTACCTTTAATAATCGGAGTTTATTATACTGACTCTGAAGTAAGCCATCTTTTATTTCATCATTAAGCTCTTTTTTTATTTCACTTAAATCACTTACATTTTTAATCTTATCCTGAAATCTGATGATTTCTTTTTGAATGGAATCAAGAGACTCCTTAATGTTTTTAAAAAAAATATTCCAGATGAGTATGAAAAATAAATAGCCAAGAAAGAGAAGTCTGAAATTTTTGGTGATTGAAGGTGTATCAAAATCTAATCTGCTTGCTAGAAACAAAAATGATATTGGAATAGCGAATAAATAGCTCGAAACCTTTCTAATTGTCTCATGTATTTTATCAGATATCTCTTGAAAATACACTAAGGAAGAGGTTTTTATTTTTTCAAAAGAAAACCCTTCAAGATATGCATCAAGGCTATGAAAATAATTATCTCGAACAACAGTAAATTCTTTTAAAATCAATGAAAAGCTTCTTTCTTTACCTGAAAAATAATCACAAAACAATTCCCTTTCTAAAGACCCATGTTATAATTAATTTCGTGTTAAAGAACTTTTGAATTCAATATTTTTAGTTTCTCCTGCGTTGTTATAATCCTCAATTGTCGTTTCCTCAACTTTTTGAATTATCTCTTTCAAGATATTCTCGTAGTCTTGGAAAACCTGAATATTATTGTATTAAGTCGGTTTAGACAAATTCTTTAACAATTTTTTCATAAGGTGCTTTTAAAATCTCTGATAATAGTTTCAGTTTGTTTTTTGAAAATTGTAAATGAATCTAAATTTAGTTGTTGCCCTAATTCGGTCATAGTTATTCTACTGACATTTCGTCCAGAACTTATAAAATCGCCAAATGTTGAATTCAATTCCAATATGTA
>NZ_JADGES010000153.1 GCF_016744255.1 Maribacter sp. | reverse complement strand
ACCTTTAAAACTTTTAAATCTCAGATAAAAAAATGAACCCACTTTTATCCCCTTTTGATACTGCACCATTTTCTACTATAAAAAACGAGCATTTTAAACCTGCTTTTTTACAAGCCATGAAAGATGCTAGAGTAGAAATAGATGCTATAACAACAAATACAGAAAAACCAAGTTTTGAAAATACTATTGAAGCTTTAGAGTTCTCTGGACAACAATTAGATAGAGTTTCTAGTGTATTTTTTAACTTAAATTCCGCAGAAACGAATGAGGAGATTCAGAAAATAGCACAAGAAATATCACCCTTACTATCAGAGTTCGGGAACGACATTACTCTTAATAAAGATTTATTTCTGCGAGTTAAAGTAGTATACAACCAAAAGGACAGTCTACCATTAACAACAGAGCAGCAAACCCTATTAGATAAAAAATATAAGAGTTTTAGCCGTAATGGAGCAAACCTTCCTGAAGACAAAAAAACAAGACTTAGAGAGATTGATGCTTCTCTTTCTAAATTAAAATTACAATTTGGAGAGAATATTTTAGCAGAGACCAACAAATACCAAAAACACCTTACCAATGAAGCCGATTTAGATGGCTTGCCAGATGGCGCTAAAGAAGCTGCTGCACAATTAGCAAAATCTAAAGGGTTAAATGGTTGGCTAATTACCTTAGACTACCCTAGCTATATTCCTTTTATGAAGTATGCTACAAACCGTGAACTTCGTAAAGAACTTTCTATGGCTTTTGGCAGCAAAGGTTTTAAGGACGATGAACTAGACAACCAAAAAAACGTATTACAAATAGCAAATCTTAGACACGAACGCGCTAATCTTTTAGGATATAAAACCCATGCCCATTTTGTACTAGAAGAGCGCATGGCAGAAACACCTGAAAAAGTACATGCTTTTTTAAGTGAAATTTTAGAAAAAGCAAAACCAGCTGCAGAACGCGAGTTTAAACAACTAGAAGACTTTGCCAAAGAAATAGACGGAATTGAACAACTACAAAAATGGGATAGCTCTTATTATTCCGAAAAATTAAAACAAAAACTTTTTAGTTTAGACGATGAAAAGCTAAAACCATATTTTAAACTAGAAAATGTAATCGCAGGTGTTTTTAAAGTTTCCGAAAAACTTTTCGGTTTACAATTCGAAGAAATTTTTAATGTAGACAAGTACCACGAAGATGTAAAAACCTATAAAATATTTGATGCTGAGAAAAACTTTGTTTCTTTATTCTATGCTGATTTTCACCCTAGATCAGGAAAACGTGGAGGCGCTTGGATGACATCTTTTAAATCGCAGTATAAAAAAGATGGTGAGAATGTACGCCCGCATATTTCTAATGTTTGCAACTTTACCAAACCTACAGAAAGCAAACCATCATTACTAACATTTAATGAGGTCACTACCTTGTTCCATGAGTTTGGACACGGATTACACGGTATGCTTGCCAATACTACCTACCCAAGTCTTTCTGGAACATCTGTATATTGGGATTTTGTAGAACTACCTAGTCAGGTTTTAGAAAATTGGTGTTACGAGAAAGAAGCCTTAGAGCTTTTCGCTACCCACTATGAAACAGGAGAGTTAATCCCTATGGATTTGGTACAAAAAATAAAAGAATCGTCTACCTTCCAAGAAGGCATGGCTACACTTCGCCAATTAAGTTTTGGTCTGTTAGATATGTCTTGGCATGGTGTAGACCCTAGTTCTATTACAAATGTAAAAGCACAAGAAACCAGAGCCTTTAAAGGAACTAATTTGTATCCAGAAACAGAAGAAACTTGTATGAGTACCGCTTTTGCCCATATTTTTCAAGGTGGATATTCTTCTGGGTATTATAGTTACAAATGGGCAGAAGTATTAGATGCCGACGCTTTTGCGTACTTTAAAGAGAATGGTATTTTTAATACCGAAATAGCAACCAAATTTAAAGACAACGTATTATCGCAAGGTGGCACAGAAAACCCAATGGTTTTATACAAACGTTTTAGGGGCGCAGAACCTAAAGTTGAAGCATTATTAGAACGTGCTGGTTTATTATAGCACTAAAATATAAAAACAAAAAAAGCTCCACTATTTAATTATAGTGAAGCTTTTTTTGATGTTATTTTTACTCTATATCGTCTGGATAAATATAGTTTATCTTAGAATCTAACTTATAAATATGCTCTGAACGCATTCCCTTTTCTAGTTTTTCAAAAGCTTTGTACTCTAACACACTAGCATTATATTTTTCTACAGTAAATGTTGTGTCCGTTCGTATTAAAAGTAAATAATTTTCTTGACCATTATTATATCCTCCTTTTAATCTAACCTTACCTGCCACAAATTTACCATCCTTAAATTCTGCCTTTCTTTCTATCTTACCGTCCTTAGCATAAGAAACAACATCTCCCTGTAGTGTACCATTTTCTAACTCATAGGTTAAATATTTTTTATCGCTATCTAAGTAATACTTTGTAATAACTTTAATTGTTTCGCTCTTAAAATCTGTAACCATTTTCCCTTCTTTTTTAGAGTCAATAGATTGCACCATACTACCATTAACATAGGTCTCCTCCTTATAGGTAGCACCATAATCATTAGATATGGTTATTTTTCCAGAATAAGGCTTGCCATTTTTGTAGTTCATTTTACTAAGTACTTTACCTTCTTCGTTATAATAAACAGCATCTCCCTCTGGCTTTCCTCCTATATAATTTATAGAAGACATTTTAGCCCCAGAAGCATTATAATTAACAAAAAAGCCTTCTTCTAAATCATTTTTAAAATTCCCTTTTTCTATAATATTTTCTTGATAATTATATCGCTCATAAGTACCGTTCTTTTTCCCTTCTTTTATTTGGTATAAAGACCTTTCCTTACTGTCGTAAACCGTACCTTCATAAAGCTCTCCACTTTTAAAACTCGCCTTAGCTATTAATTTACCTTCTCTATTGTAGAATTTAGCTTCTTTAGAACTATCCACATCTACAACTATCTGAAAATCCTGATTCCTGTTATTATAAACTCTGGCATATTTTAAATTACGTACTAGTTTATTATTCTTTCTTTCCTCCATTTCTTCTATTTGGTCCGATGTTGGAAAAAATTTATACCGAGTACCTTCTTTTAACATATAATCATAAACCCCTATCTGGTCTCCCTTCATATTAAAATAGATTCCTTTAATTGGATTATATTTTTTATAAATTACATCACTTTGAATTTTTTTATTACTGTAAAAATTTATTTCTCTAATTTTATTATAACCACGGGCATCAAATTCTTCAATCTTTTTATAATATGCTTCTTCTCGTCCTTTTCTCAAAGTAGTTAACCCTACAATCTTTCCGCCTTTATATTGTTCTATTCTTTCATAAACACCATTAAAATAACTATACCTTAAACCATCTAAAGGAGTGTTATAATTATCTTCATCTAACTTTAAAACACCCAATACTTTGCCTTCTTTATCATAATATGTCTCCTCTGCATCTTTTTGTTGCATGAATTTTTTATTAGTTTCAGGATAGTATTTTATTTGTTCCAGAAGAACTCCATCTTTATAGGTGTTTTTAACATCTCTATTAAATTGAACACCGTTATAAGCCTTGTTATTTTTATACGTTAAACGAGCTGTTTCTTTTCCTTTTTCATCATAAAAAACATCTAAATCTCTCCTATTATTAACATAAGTAGAAATAGATTTTGTTACTTTATTCTCATATTGCTCTTCATACCTAACAATTTTTCCATTCTCATAAGTAGTAATACTAGATGGCCAAGTTTCTTTATTTTCATCTAACTTTTTTGCTCCATAATAATTAGAATAGAAAATAAATTTTGTACCATCTTTAGGGCTTAAATAAGAATCTCGCATTTCATACGTTAAAGTGCCAATTACATCTCCTTGAGGACTGTAATAAATAGTTTTATATCCTGATTTATCGATGAACCCTTCTTTTAGGTTTCCATTTTTATAATACGTAGATGTTCCTAGAAAAATAGCATTTTTTGAATAATATTGTATGCTAGACAATCTAAAAGGTTTATAATTATAATATACTACTAAACCGGTTTTTTGCCCATTATTCGTTTCTTTAGATTCGCCAACATACTCCCCTTTTTTATTATAATATTTTGTAAAAATATTGTTCTTGTCTTTATCTAAATATTCTTCATATCGAATCCCCTTTAAATCTCCTGCATGGTATACTCGCCTAAAGCCACTTTCTATTTCTTCTAGATATACATAATAACTACCATAATTTATATTGGTTCTGCCAGACACATATACTCCATTTTCATAATTAGACACCACTTTTTCACCAGCCACATAACTAATATATTCTCCATGTAGGCTATTTTCTTTATAAGTTCCCTGTTGTAACATAGAGCCATCCGCGTTATACCAAGTAACCTTTCCATGCCAAAAATCTTTATCTGTATATTTAGACAAAGCGCTCATTTGCGGTTTACCAGAAACATAATAATCTTCTACTCTATATAAATCTCCTTCTTTTTTTAATGGTGGCCTAAAAAAGGCCGCCTCTGTTTTATTAGATACTTTCTTCCACTTAGAATTATACCATATAGTGTCTTGTTGCGCCATTAAGGAGCCCCCCACAGATAACACTAAGACTGCAATCAATATTAACTTTATAGACTTCATAGAATAGTACATTTTATTTAGACCAAAAATAGTAAGAATAAACATTTTTAAAACCCCTGTATTCTGGGGTTTATAGGGCTAGAACTTAAGAATGTAACTTTTATCAGTTTTTAAACAATTTTATTTAATGCATTTACGTTTTTGTACACTAGACAACATATTTCAATTTCCCTTTTTACAGGTATTAAAAAACAATATGCTTGTCTTTATTTTGTATTAAATAACTATACAATCAATCATAATGAAAAAAATAATACTACCAGCATTAGCTATTGTCATAGCAAGTTGTAGCAGCGACAAAGAAACAGACCTAGAGGATATAGTTAATAGTGTTCCTATAGTTACAACACAAGAACTACAAGTTAAGGAACATACTGCAAGTGGTACTTCTGTTGGAACTATTGCCTTTTCTGATAAGGATAAAACAGATGAGCTTACCATAACCATAGACTCCGATGCTTTTATTATTAACGAAACAACAGGAGAAGTTTCTGTTGGCCCAAATGCTATATTAGATTTTGAAGCCACCTCTACAATTACTTTTACGGTTTCCGTTTTTGATGGCACAGCCATAACAGAACAAAACATTCTATTAACTTTAGAAGACATTGATGAGTATACCGCATTAAGTGACACCCAAAAAGAATTGGCAGATTATTTTAGATACCTAGCCTTATGGGAAAACTCTAACAACTTAACTACGATACAAAAATGGGGTGCTCCCATGAAAATATTTTTAGATGGAAATATTACAACACAATATAGAACAACCGTTCAGGGGGTTTTAGATGAGTATAATGCTTTATTTAATTTAGGCGACTTCTCCATTTCTTTAGTTGACAATTTAGCCGATTCAAAT
>NZ_JADGES010000040.1 GCF_016744255.1 Maribacter sp. | reverse complement strand
GCTATCGATTCTCCAGACTTATCGCAAGTTTCTACATTAAAAAATATGTTTAAGAATGCCAGCTCTTTCAACGGCATTATTAATAATTGGAATGTTAGCACCATAACAGATATTTCGGGTTTATTCTACGGAGCCACCCTTTTTAATAGACCGTTAGATCTTTGGAATACAGGAAATATTACTAATATGTCCGAAACTTTTCGAAGTGCCAGGTTATTTAATGAACCATTAGATAATTGGAATACCGCATTAGTTTCTACTATGTCTAGTATGTTTTATTATGCTAGTTCTTTTAATCAAAACATCAACAATTGGGATGTTACCCAAGTTACAGATATGTCTAACACCTTTCGCGGAACGAACAATTTTAATCAACCATTAAACAGTTGGGTTATTAATAATGTTACCAATATGTCTGGTATGTTTGACTCCTCTGCTTTTAATTTATCGCTATCTAATTGGGTTGTAAGCAACGTTACAGACATGTCTCAAATGTTTGGTCAATCAAAATTCAACCAGCCCATAAATAATTGGGATGTTAGTAATGTTACAGATATGTCTCAAATGTTTTATAGGCATAGAACATTTGACCAACCTTTAAATACTTGGAACGTTAGCAATGTTACCAATATGTCTGGCATGTTTGATGGCTGGATTTGGGCCAATATTTACAACCAACCTTTAAATAGTTGGGATGTTAGTAATGTAACAGACATGAGTTATATGTTTAGAGATAACAAATATTTTAATCAACCCCTAAACAACTGGAATGTGAGCAACGTTACTAACATGAAGGGAATGTTCGATAATGTTGAAATATTTAACCAAGATATCACAGGCTGGAATGTAAGTAATGTTACAGATATGAGCTCTATGTTTCAGGAAACTGATGCTTTTAATCAAAACTTAGCTTCTTGGAATGTAAGTAATGTTACCAATATGAGTTCTATGTTTTATAGAGCTCTAGTATTTAACCAACCGCTAAACAGTTGGGATACTTCTTCTGTAAGGAATATGTCTAGTATGTTTAGCTCGTATTATGGCACTACAGTCTTTAATCAACCTTTAAATAGCTGGGATACGGGCATGGTAACTAATATGTCTGGCATGTTTAGAGATGCAAGTGCATTTAATCAAAACTTAGCTTCTTGGGATGTAAGCAGTATAACAAACATGAGTACGATGTTGTCTAATTCTGGTCTTTCACAGGCAAATTATGATAATACACTTATTGGCTGGGAATCGCAAACAGTACAAAACAATGTAACCTTGGGTGCAACAGGGTTAAATTATTGTGATGGTCGAAACCAAAGACAAAATCTCATAGATAATTCTAATTGGAGTATTAATAGTGATATCATTAATTGCTCTTTTGTTTTATGTACCAACTTAATTTCACCAGTGAATGGAGACACCAATGTTCCTGCTAGTGCAAATCTTACCTGGGCACGAACACCTGGCGCAACAGGCTACTTTGTTACTGTAAGAATAATCAGAGGCGGTGTAGAATCTATACCATTCAATGACCATAATGTTGTTGGCGGAGATATTGTTGGTCTTAACCTTGAAACTTTAGCTGGTGACGATTTATTGGAACCTGGTGACGAAGTATTCGTTACCATAGTTCCTTATAATGTCACGGATGGCCGTGCCTCAGGGTGCATTGAAGAGAGTTTCACTGTCGTACCAAGCTGGGTAAGTGACCCAACAGCTTTTAAACTTACTTTTGATACTACGCTTACAGAGTCCTATACCTCAGCTGCAAACCAACTAGAAATAGAAACTAATTCTGGATACCCAGACTATTTAACCTATGATTATTCCATAGATTGGGGAGATGATCAATTTAATAATAATGTTACAGGAAACATTACACACACCTATCTTGCTCCAGGAATTTATACCGTAACCATTATTGGTACTTATCCTGCTCACTATTATACTTATTTTTCTGATAATGTTAAACTTACATCTATAGATAAATGGGGAACGCAGCAATGGAAATCTATGAGAAATGCATTCTATAACTGTAAAAACATGGAATACAATGCTACAGATATACCAGATTTAACAGATGTTACAAACATGTCTCAAATGTTCTATCAAGCCCGCCTTTTTGATGGCAATATTGATGCTTGGAATGTAAGTAATGTCACCGATATGAGCATCATGTTTGCAGGAGCAACTGCCTTCAATCAACCACTAAATAATTGGGATGTTGGTAATGTAACTAATATGGAACTCATGTTTTTACAGGCAAATTCTTTTGACCAACCGTTAAACAACTGGAATACAAGTAGTGTTACCAATGTGTCGAGAATGTTTGAAAGTGCAGCAATTTTTAACGAATCAATAGATAGTTGGAACACAAGTAATGTTACAAATATGTCTAAGATGTTTAATAGAGCTCCTTTATTTAATCAGCCATTAAATAGTTGGGCTATTAGCAATGTTACAGATACATCTGAAATGTTTAATGGAGCTTCTTCCTTTAATCAACCACTAAACAATTGGGATGTAAATGCCGTTTTAGATATGTCTTCTATGTTTCATAGTGCAGAGGTATTTAACCAAAATATTAATAGTTGGAATGTAAGTTCGGTTACCAATATGAGCTCTATGTTTAATAAGGCCTCTATGTTTAATGAACCGCTAAATGACTGGAATGTAAGTTCGGTTACAGACATGAATTCTATGTTTTATCAAGCAGAAACATTCAATCAAAATATAAATAGCTGGAATGTTACTAATGTTATAAACATGGCCTCTATGTTTAATGGTGCTGAAGTTTTTAATGAACCATTAGCAAGCTGGGATGTTAACTCCGTTGTAAACATGTCTTCTATGTTTCAAAATGCAGAGGCATTTAATCAACCTATAAACAGTTGGAATGTAAGTGCTGTAGCCAATATGTCTTCGATGTTTAAAAACGCTTTGTTATTTAACCAACCACTAAATTCATGGGATGTGTCATCGGTAACTTTAATGCCATCCATGTTCGAAGGTGCTGCGGTATTTAATAGTCTAATAAGTAATTGGAATGTTGCCTCAGTAACTAATATGAAAGCAATGTTCTATGGTGCATTAGCATTCAACCAGCCGATACAAAATTGGAACACAGGAGAAGTACTTACCATGGAAGAAATGTTCCGAAGTGCTTCTGCCTTTAACCAACTTATTGACTCTTGGGACGTTTCCTTTGTAACAACCATGGAATCTATGTTTGAAGATGCCGTAGTTTATGACCAGACCATGAACTCTTGGAACGTAGCTTCGGTTACCACTATGGAAGATATGTTCAACGGCGCAACAGCATTCAACGGAAATATTGATGCTTGGAATGTAAGAGGTGTTACCACCATGGAAGAAATGTTTCGTGATGCTACTACATTCAACCAAAGTATTAACAATTGGCGTGTTTCTGGAGTAACAAATATGAACTCCATGTTCTACGATGCCACTGCTTACAACCAAGCGATGAACCTATGGAATTTAGGAAACGTAAGTATGCAATCGGCTTTTTATAACGCAACAACACTAGACCAAAATTTAGGAGATTGGGATATAAGTGGCGTAAGTGATATGCTCGATATGTTGGATAACACAGCATTAATCAGAGAAAACTATGACAACACCTTAATTTCTTGGTCAGAACAAACCTTAACAAGCGGCATTACACTTGGCGCTGAAGGTCTACCCTATTGCGATGCTCAAGAGGAAAGACAATCTATGATCGACAATTTTGGATGGACATTTAGTCTAGATGTTCGTGATTGTCCCATTCCAGATTGTACACAGTTGGCATCACCACTAAATGGAGATATTGATGTCCCAGTAAATACTAATATAACTTGGGAGCATGCCCTTTATGCACAAGGGTATCATTTAACCGTTGGTACTACATCTGGTGGTACTGATATTGTAAACAATGCAACAGTTACTAATGAAACATCTTATGAATTTGCTTCGGACTTTAATACTGGTGACACGGTTTATGTAACTATAATCCCTTTTAATGATGAAGGAGATGCTGTAGGGCCTTGTACTGAAGAAAGTTTTACAATATCTAACGACCCTGCTACCATTCCCGATTGTACTAGCCTAACGGAGCCATTAAATGGAGCAATAGACATAGTGGTAACCACAGATTTAAGTTGGAATCCGATTTCTAATGCAGATGGTTACAAAATTACCATAGGAACTACTAATGGTGGCAGCGAAATACTAGACAATGAAAATGTGGGTAATATAGTCACTTACGATTTGGCTACAGACCTTCCTGAGGATAGTGATATTTTTGTTACTATAACACCATACAATGAACAGGGCGATTCTGACCCTGTTTGCACTTCGGGAAGTTTCCACACAGAAATAATTCCTGTCGCGCCAATATGTACTAATTTAACCATCCCAAACACAACTACAGATGTACCAATAGACACTAACTTAAGTTGGAATGCTGTTTCAAATGCTACTGGATACCTAGTGATTGTTGGAACCACTTCAGGTGGAATCGAAGTAGTCAATAATATTGATGTAGGCAATGCTACTACTTATGATATCCCTCTAGACTTACAAGAAAATAGATTGCACTACGTCACTATCATTCCTTATAATGATGTTGATGATGCCATGGGTTGTATCGAAGAATCCTTTAGAACAGGTGACTCTACAAGTCCGCCTTCATGTTCATCACTAATAACCCCAGCAAACAACGCTACCGCTGTTTCACCAAGTACCAATTTAACTTGGACTGGACTAGGTTCAGCTACTGGGTATAAATTGTCTGTCGGAACTACAGATGGAGGTACTGATATTTTTACTGGCAATCTAGGTAATGTAACTACTTATGACCTTGCTGCAGATCTTCCTCAAAGCACTACCATTTATGTAACTGTTACTCCATACAATAATAACGGTGATGCTACTTGTGCCTCGGAAAGTTTTACTACTGATGAAGCTCCTTTATGCACCACTTTAATTACTCCAGCTAATTTAGCTACCGATATTGCAGTAGATACAAACTTGGAGTGGAACGCTAGCGCCAATGCAGACGGGTATAAATTAACGGTTACCGCAAGCAGCAGTACTGTAAATAACCTCACCGATTTCGATGTAACGACTGGTAATAGTTATGATTTCACAAATAATTTTCAACAAGGAGAAACCGTTACTGTAAAAATTACTCCTTACAATGAATCTGGAGATGCGATTACTTGTACTTCAGAGAGTTTTACCATAAAATCAGTTCCGCTATGTACCAATTTAATAGCTCCTGCTAATCAAGCTGTTGACATTCCTGCAAATACGAATATACAATGGGCACCAATTGCAAGTGCTACAGGATATAAATTAACTGTAAACGCTAGTAATAGCACAGCGAATAATTTGACTGACTTTAATGTCGCCGTAGGAACATCTTACGCCTTTCCAAATGATTTTGAGCAAGGCGAAACGGTAACCGTAACCATTACTCCTTACAATGAAGTTGGCGATGCAGTTGGAGGATGTCCTTCAGAAAGTTTTACTATAAAATCAGTTCCTTTGTGTACTAATCTAATAGCTCCAGCGGATCAAGGTATTGTTGCGGAAGTGAATGACATTTCATGGAATGCAATTTCGGGTGCTAACGGCTATAAGTTGACTATTAGCGCAACCAATACTACTGCTAACAACGTAACCGAATTAGTTGTTACGGAAACCAGCTATGTATTCCCGAATGATTTTAACCAAGGAGAAATTGTTACAGTAACAATAAAACCTTATAACGAAGTAGGTGATGCAATTGGGTGTACTCCAGAAAGCTTTACGATTATGTCCATACCATCATGCACTAGCTTAGTCTCCCCTTTAAACAATGCTACCGAAGTAGCCGTTACAACAGATATATCCTGGAATGCAAGTCTTGATGCCGATGGATACCGAATTTCGGTAGGTACTTCTGCTAATGGAACAGATATTGTTAATGAAGAGGATGTTGCTTCGCTTACAAATTATACGTTTGCCGAGAATCTACCTTCAGAAACATTAATTTATATAACAATAACACCATATAATATAGCTGGCGATGCCGATGGCTGTTCTTCGGAAAGTTTTGAAACCGAAATTACTGTTCCTCAATGTACCGTTCTTATGAGTCCTGCTAATGGAGAAACCAACGTACCTTTAGAAAACATTATTAACTGGAACGAGGTAGAGGAAACAGATGGTTATCGTATATCTATAGGAACAACTTCTGGAGGAAATGATATTGTTGACAATCAAGATGTAGGTTCTTCTACAAGTTACCAGCATAATGGAGAGTTTCCTTTTGATACTGAAATTTTTGTTACCATAATTCCATACAACACTAAAGGAGACGCTATCCAATGTGAACCACAGTCATTTACTACAATAATCCCTGAAGATGAAACCAAGTACGGATTCTCCCCTGATGGTGACGGTATCAATGATTACTGGCATATTGAAAACATTCAATATTACCCTGAAAATATTGTGACTATATATAATAGATGGGGAGATACCGTATTTAGAATTGAAAATTATGACAACGGCTCCTCTGTATTCCAAGGGGATGCAAATTTAAAAACCAAAATGGGAGCTGGTAGGTTACCTTCAGGAACCTACTTCTTTAATATTCAAATTGAAGGGGAATCCATTCTTAAGAAAACAAAAGGTTACGTTGTTATAAAAAGATAAATTACATGAATTTTACAAAAAAAATAGTAACCTTAGCAATGTTTATAGGCGCATTGTGCCATTTAAATGCACAACAGACACCAACATTTACGGAATACAACTATAACCCATTTATAATTAATGCTGCTTACGCTGGTCTAACGGAAAATTCTGAATTTTCTATGAGCAATTCTGGTTATTTTAACCAATTAGAAGGGAGCCCAAGAAGTTTTTCATTAAGTGGTCATGGATCTGTTAATCGTAACAAAGTTGGTTTAGGAGCGGGTATAATAAGAGACCAAATTGGAGTAACAACTTCTACCAATTTCTTTGCTGCATATTCCTATAAAATATTTTTCGATTTTAAAAGCAATAGACCTTATTGGCAACTCTATGATGCAGGTGTCTTATCTTTTGGTCTTACAGCTGGTTTACACCAATACCAAGATAACTTAACTCAATTAGGGATTGTTGGCGATCCAAATTTTTCGCAAGACATAAACGCCACTATACCAACTATTGGCCTAGGTTTTCTATTTAATCATGCTTCTTTTTATGTTGGTTTTTCTACACCAAATATTCTAGGAGATGCCTTAGCTTCGGACGATAATTTAAACTTAAACAGCCCCTATTATGGTTACTTTGGATATCGTTTTTTTAATAACCGTTTTCAAGATTTAATGATAAAACCTAACGTACTATTAAAATATGAAGATGGTGCCGCATTGCAAGCAGATATTAATGTCGCAGTGAGCTTTAAAAACAAGTTCGAAATAGGTACTGGCTATAGAACTAGCAAATCCATAAATCTTTTAGTAGGGATTTATTTGTTTGATAATGTAAGAGCCATATACAATTACAATATAGCAACCAATGACTCTCCTCTTGGAAACACCCATGGTTTTATATTAAGTTATCAATTTGGCGATGGTTATGCTATAAACTAAATTATAAGTATGTCTCTCAAAAATATTTTTATAGGATGTATAGTGCTGCTCGCAGTAATAGTAGGATTCTTCTATTTAGGCTTTAGAACAAAAACGGAAGACTTATCTTATAAATTTCCTTATAGTCAGATAATTAATCAAACACTAGTAACCAAACACCCTTGTTACATCGCATTAAATTACGAGCATTTTATTTTAGAAAATCCTTATATTTTAAAAATGAAAGACGACCATTTTGATGGTAGTTGTAACCCCATATATAAATTACCTGTGGGCAGCGCCATACAAATTGAAAACACTAAAGCTTTTACAGGCCCTGTTAGTGGAACTACTAATAACGCCGTCCTAGGAAGTATTTATCTTAAAGAACTTCATAAAACTGTAAAATTTGAATTCTATTGGGGAGATAACCCAACGTATGGTCTTTATGAGTATAAAGATAATTACGATATATACCCATTAGCACCATGGCAAGAAAAGGCACTTCCTTTTAAATATTTTTGGGATGGTAGAAAAGAGCCTCATAATTGGCAAGAATGGCATAAATCATCTAAATAACTGAAAATGCGCATATTTATATTCTTATTAGTATTTCTAGTGTTTTATAGTTGTAACACAACAAACAAAACACAAACAAAACCTGGAATAAATATTTCTATTGCGAAGGAAACAATTGCTTTTAAAGATTCTTTTGAAACTGGAGGTCTAAAAATTACAGGACAGTTTATCAACGATATTAAAACCGGAAAATGGGTTCATTATTATGAAAATGGAAAAAAATATAAAATAGAAACCTTTAAGGATGGCATTTTAGATGGAGAATGGAAAGCCTACCATAATAACGGACAATTAAACTTTGGAGGAAACCATTTAAATAACAATAAAGATGGCACCTGGAAGCATTACTTAGAGGATGGCACTTTAAAATACGTAAGAATATATAACCCGAAAGGAGCAACAGGAGAATGGAAATCTTACTACGACTCTGGAGAAATATCTAACATTGAGAATTACTTAAACGGTAAAGAACACGGTCTATGGGTTGCTTACTATAAAAATGGCCAAATCTACCAAAGCGGGAATATGGCAGAAGGAAATAAAAGTGGAGAATGGCAAATTTATGATGACCAAGGCCTTTTATTAAAGACCACTAGTTTTTAAACTTTTTTCTTTAAATTCATATTTTCACTTACAAGTATATCCCCTGTAATATTCAAAAAAACAAAACGATATAAAAAGACAAAACCGATACGAATATCGGTTTTAAGGCTTGCTTTTTTTTCTAACTTAAACAAATAAGCTACACGGCAAAAATCTTGTTTTTATACTTCTTTAAGGTTACCAAAACCTTACTTTTTGGTTATTTTAATATTCTTCTTTTTATAAAAAAAGAGATTATTTAATCATTCCAAGATTAATAACTTCTTGTTCTGTTAAATAACGCCAATGTCCTCTTGGCAAATCCTTTTTGGTTAAGCCAGCGTAAGACACTCTATCTATTTTCTCTACAGTATATTCTAATTCTTCAAAA
The DNA here is from genome assembly GCF_016744255.1 of Maribacter sp. Classification (GTDB taxonomy): domain Bacteria; phylum Bacteroidota; class Bacteroidia; order Flavobacteriales; family Flavobacteriaceae; genus Maribacter_B. The sequence goes on along the minus strand of NZ_JADGES010000040.1, from coordinate 20,268 downwards.
ATACGTTCTACAATACGGTTTCTAGAACTAAATATTTCTATACCAACCTCTCTTTTAGGAGCATCGTTTATAAAACTAATATCTTGTACACGTACTTCTTTTTCTTCGACAACTAATCCTTCTTTAATCCTTTTTAAATCTACACTTCGAAGCTCTCTATCTAAAACAACATGGAAAATTTTACGAAGTCCGTTAATAGGGTTTTTTAATCGTTTGGTTAAGTCGCCATCATTTGTAAATAATAAAAGTCCCGTAGCGCTTTTATCCATCTTATCTATAGGAAGTAATTTTGCATCGGATGCACTAGATATAAGTCCTGCCACATTACGTCTTCCTCTATCATCTCTTACCGTGGTAGAAAAATCTTTAGGTTTATTTAATAAAACATACTCTTTCTTTATTGGGTTAAGTCGTCTGCCATCAAACTTAACTTCATCTGTAAGCTTCACTTTATAACCCATTTCTGTAATAGGCTTACCATTTACAGTAACATTCCCCGCAGAGATATAAATATCGGCATCTCTTCTAGAGCATACCCCAGAATTTGCCACATATTTATTTAACCTAATAGAATTAGGATCCGAAGGTTGTTTGGCTACCGTTTTCTTAGGTGCGCGTGATGTACCAGAACCATAACTGCTCTTCTTAAAACCACCCCCTTTTTTACTGAATGACTTTTTTCCTCCTTTTGAATCTGGCTTACCCATATTTACTAATTTTCCGCAAAGGTAGGGAATTGCAATTGGGCAATACCAATTAAAGTTAATCTTTAAACTCTACGGTCGATTGTCGCTCTCTATTTATAGTAAGTTTGGTAACATCGGGTCTTGAATAATGGCCAACTACATCAAAATTTTGGCGTTCTTCATACACTCTATTAAAATCTAAAGTATGGTAAATTAATCCCTCCTTATCTATTACTGGTTCTACTAACCATTCTCCATCTGGACCTGCAATACAGGACCCACCATTTGCCATAACACCTGGTGCTTGTTCCAAAATTTTAGACAAATGTGGTGTATCTGTTGGAAAATTTTCTTTTTTCATTAACGAAGAAACAGATATTACAAAACTGCGAGATTCTCTTGCGATAAATCTCGTGATATCTTTTGTATTATAATCGCTTCCTGGCCATACAGCTATATGTAAATTTTCTCCAAGACCATATAATGCTGTTCTTGGTAAGGGCATCCAATTTTCCCAACAATTAAGTCCGCCTACGGTAAATTGCTTTAATGCATGTACTTTTAGTCCGTTTCCATCCCCTGGAGCCCAGGTTAATCTTTCATCATAAGTAGGTTGTAATTTTCTATGTACAGATTTTATTTCCCCTTCTTCGTTAATATAAACTAAAGAACAATAAATGCTATGGCCTCCTCTATCTTTTGCACGCTCCATTATTCCCAAGTAAACAGCAATTTTATTCTCTTTGGCAAGCATACATATAGAATCTAACTCATTCGCCTCAACTTGAATAGCATTCCTAACGTAATGCGCATGAATTTCTTTATTCACTTTTAAATCCCACTTAGCTCCTTCGGTAAAAGCAAGCCAAAAAGGGTATCCAGGCAATAAAGCTTCTCCAAAAACAACGAGTTCCGCTTTATTTAAAGCGGCTTCTTTTATGTTGATTTCAATTTTTTTTATGGTCTTTTCTTTATTTAGCCATACAGGTGCAATCTGTGCTAAGGCAACTTTTAATTCGTTTTTCATCTACAAAATTCTATTTAGTACCAAATCAACATCAATTAACAAGATACTAAAAACACCTGCGATTATAATTAGTTTAAGAATATTATGGAGCCAAACAAAGTTCTTTTTAGAATCTGCTTTTAAAAGGAGTATTAAAAAAAGAATAAACAATAGTATGCAAGCCATAAAATAATAATTCATAAGGCCTACATGAAATTCTGTAATCAATAACAAGGACGGAATAAGAGTTAGCAAAATTAAACTTGCTATTATGGTTTTTGAAACCTTAACTCCATATAATATGGGTATTGTTCTATAGCCCTGCGCCAAATCTCCCTTCATGTTTTCTAAATCTTTTATCATTTCTCTTACTAAAATTAAAAGAAACAAAAACATAGCATGTACAAATATTACATTCTCAAAATTCTTGTAATAGACAAACACAGCAAAAAAAGGAGCTATTGCCAAAGTAGCGGAAATAAAATTTCCTACAAAGGCTATCTTTTTTAACTTATGAGAATAGAACCAGATTCCAAAAATATAAGCAGAAAAAAATAATACCGCTTTAAAAGATACATAACTAGCTGCAAAAGCTGCAAGAAAATTTAGTATAAAGTATGTTGTTAACTTAAAACGTTGGCTAACCAACCTATCTAGCATTGTTTTTCTAGGCTTATTAATTAAATCTTTATCGGAGTCATAAAAATTATTAATAATATAACCACTGGCTATTACCAAGGTTGATGCTAAAATTATTACAAATAAGTTTAAATCTAAAACCACTTTTCTAAGAGGCAGATTAGGAGACAAAATATAAATGGAAGCTAAATATTGGGCAAGTGCTATCATTAGGATATTATATCCTCGAACAACAGAAAACAAACTTAATAGCTTAAGAAGTACTAATTTGTTTTTTCTAGAAAGCATGTATTATAATTTAGAAGTTGTATACCACCTCTAACGGATAATCTTTGAGTGCTTTTTTAGCCTTATCAATATCTTGGGTAAATCCAAGAATATATCCACCGCCACCAGAACCACATAATTTAAGATAGTAGTCGTTAGTTTCAATTCCTTTTTTCCATAAGTGATGAAATTTAGAAGGAATCATCGGCTTAAAATTATCTAAAACCACATGAGATAGTTGTTTTAAATTACCAAAAAGAGACTTAACGTTACCATTTATAAAATCTTCTACACAGGCATCCGTGTGTTTTATAAACTGGTCTTTTAACATATTCCTAAAACCTTCACTCTTCATTTTATCCATAAAGAGTTCTACCATAGGTGCGGTTTCTCCAATGATACCACTATCTAATAAAAATACCGCTCCATTGCCTTCTTTATTCTGTGATGGAAGACTTGTAGATTCTATATTATCTTTAGAATTTATGAGTATCGGTAGACTTAAGTAACTATTTAATGGGTCTAAGCCCGAAGACTTTCCATGGAAGAAAGATTCCATTGTTCCGAAAATAGATTTAAGCCTTAACAATTTTTCTCTTGTTAAGTTTTCTAAAATGGTAATCTTATCACTAGCATATTTATCATAAATAGCGGCAACCAAGGCTCCACTACTGCCTACGCCATATCCTTGAGGGATAGAACTATCAAAATACATTCCAGCATTAACATCCTTAGTTAAAGCTTCAAAATTAAAAGAAAATAATTCTGGAGATTCTTTTTCTATTTTCTGTAAATAGACTGTAAAATTCTTTAAATGAATGTTAGACTCTATTGCAGTTTCAGAAGGGTTCTCGTCCATCTTCAATGCTCCTTTAAAATAATTATAAGGAATAGATAAACCTTTGGAGTCTTTTATGATTCCGTACTCTCCGAATAATAATATTTTAGAATAAAATAAAGGACCTTTCATTTAGTAAAAATTGATTCAAAACAGATTGTATAACGCTTATTAGACACTTATATGATTAATAAGTTACATTTTTTTTGCTCCAAATCCTATTTGGTCGCAAATATACTGCCCGTTTTGGCAAAAAGCAACTAACTCATCCTTAATAAATTGGAAGATTTCCTCTTTTTCGGACTCTGGATATAGTACATGGACATTGGCTCCTGCATCTAACGTAAAACAAACATGCGTATTTGTTTTCTTCCTAAACTCCCAAATTTTATTAATAATTTCAAGAGTATTTGGTTTCATTAGTACAAAGTACGGAAGGCTAGTCATCATCATAGCATGTAATGTTAATGCCTCACTTTCTACAATTTCTATAAACGTTTTTAAATTACCCGTTTCAAAAACTTCTTTAAGCTTCGTTAAATTATCATGTGCTTGTGCAAACCTTTGTTTAGAAAATGGATGTCCATGCATTAAATTATGACCCACCGTACTACTCACTTCTTTTTGACCTTTATCTACTAATAAAATAGTATCGTGGTATTTTTTAAATACAGAATGTACGTTGTACGGGTATTTTATAGCATACAAATTAGAGCTATTTTCAATTCCATTATATGCACCCCATTGTACTAAGTCTCCTTCTATACTCCTTGCTGCACTACCAGAACCTAAACGCGCTAAGAAAGATGCTTTTTTTGTAAAATAATCTTCTGTTATTTCTGGATTTAACTCTTTCTCTAAGGACATAAGCCCTAATGCTAAGGCAGATAACCCACTTGCCGAAGATGCTATACCACTACTATGTGGAAAAGAGTTAGATGTTTTTATTATAAAATGATACTTTTTTAAAAAAGGAAGATACGCTTCTACTCTTTTAAGAAAAGTATTAATCTTTGGTTTAAAATCCTCTTTAAGGTTTCCTTCAAAAAACAAATCGAACGAAAACTCTTTACCTTCTTCTTTTTGTTTTTTATACGTTACCGTTGTTGTTGTTGCGCAGGCATTTAACGTAAAGCTTATGGATGGATTAGCGGGAATCTGATTTGCTTCTTTACCCCAGTACTTTATCAATGCTATATTACTTGGCGATTTCCAAGTTACTTCACCTTCCTCTATTTGATATTTGTACTCCGAAGGGATAAAATCTTTTTCGGTCATTCCGTTTCTTTTTTACAAAGATAAAGTTTAAGTGCTTTTAAGATTGTTGCTAATTAAAATAAATTACTACTTTAGAGTAAACTCCTGTATTTATGAAAAAGAAGCTACTCTATATTGCTATATCTGTTGGAGTCTGTTTGGTAATAGGTTTCTTATCTAGTCTTGTTACACAAAGCTCTGTGAATGATTGGTACATTACCCTAAATAAGCCAGTTTTTAACCCTCCCAATTGGCTTTTCGCACCTGTCTGGAGTATTTTATATGTTTTAATGGGTGTAGCAGCAGGTCTTGTTTGGGCGAAGGGATTTTATCATTTATGGGTTAAAACAGCCTTATACCATTTTGGGTTTCAACTTCTGCTTAACGCCTTGTGGAGTATCGTTTTTTTTGGTTTAAAAGAACCTCTTGGGGCACTATTTATAATAATTGCTCTTCTAGTTATGCTAACCTTTACATTTAAATGGTTTAAAGTGGTAAACAAAACAGCTGCCTATATGCTTATTCCGTATATTCTTTGGGTAAGTTTTGCTACGCTGTTAAACTATAAAATATGGGAATTAAACTAATGCTAATTCTAGAACCTTTTGCATCGTTTTATAGTTCCTTGTAGTTGCCGAAACTTTCAATTTATTCTCTATAAAATTATTAGTACACTTTGCTTTTCCTGCTCCTAAAGCACATCTTAAATACACACAATTGGGAGTAATAACAAGTTTTTCATTATCAAACGGAATAGAAGACAAAACAGTAATGTTCTCCACATTTGGGGTTTCTTTCAACAGCACAAAATAAATCTTATTATTTGTTAAATCTTCGGTATCCTTATATGGATTTTTAGCTAATATTGCCTTTATCTGTTCTGCTGTTTTAACCAGAACAGGAACCTCAAATTTATAATTATTTTTAATTAAAGCCCTAATTTGATGCTCTAATTTAGTACTCTCTTCTTCCTTGCCGCTAAATATTACATTACCACTTTGTATATAGGTTTTTACATTGGTGAAGCCCTCTTTTTCTAGAAGAAAACGTAAATCGGCCATTTTAATCTTTTTATGTCCGCTTACATTAATACCTCTTAATAAAGCAATATATGTTTTTGTATTAGTCTTCATTAAATTGGGATAATATTCCTTGCGCAGCAAGATAACCACTGGTCCATGCGTTCTGAAAATTAAAACCTCCTGTAATAGCATCTACATTTAGAACTTCCCCTGCAAAAAATAAATTTGGTATTTTTTTACTACCATAGGTTTTAAAATTAATCTCTTTTAAATCTACTCCTCCAGCAGTAACAAATTCATCTTTAAAAGTGCTTTTCCCATCTACACTAAATTTACAATTAGTCAATTGCTCTGCTAAACTTTGCAGTTGAATTTTAGTAACATCTGCCCATTTTATTTGGTCCGAAATACCGCAAGTTTTCACCAAATTTATCCAAAGTCTTTTTGGAACCTCAACAGCCTTAGTTCTAAGAACTGTCTTTTTTGCTTCTACTTCTTTAATTTCTAAAAGATAGTCTATAACAGCACCCTCATGAAATTGCGGAAGCCAGTTCACTACAATGTCAAATTTGTAATTAAAATTGTGTAATATATTTGCCCCCCAAGCGGATAATTTTAAAATTGCCGGACCACTCATTCCCCAATGGGTAATTAATAATGGGCCTTCTGTTTCTAATAAAGGTTCTACAACTATTTTGCTTTTTAACTCCACTGTTATCTTACTTTGATACTTCTTTTTAGGCACTATTTTTACACGAGCTATAGTACTAACTCCTGGAATACCCGTAATACGCTCATCTTTAATATTAAACGTAAATAAAGAAGGTACAGGAGGAACAATAGTATGTCCTAAGGTCTTTAAAATAGACCATATTTTAGGGCTACTGCCTGTCGCAATCAATAATTTTTTACACGGATACTTATTTTTAATGGTTGTTATACTCCAATCTTGCGATTCTTCTATAAATTCTATATTGGTTACCGCACTATGCTTTAGTATTTTTACCCCTAGCTTAGACGTTTCATTTAAAAAACAATCTATTATGGTTTGTGATGAGTTCGATTCTGGAAACATTCTTCCGTCCTCTTCTATTTTTAAAGCAATGCCTCTATCCTGAAAAAAACCAATCGTATCTCCACTACAATATTTATGAAAAGGTCCTAGGAGTTCTTTTTCTCCTCTGGGGTAATTTTTGGTTAATTCTTTAGGGTCAAATTCCGCGTGTGTTACATTACATCTGCCTCCACCAGAAACTCTAACTTTAGCTAATACATCTTTTCCTTTTTCTAAAATCCCAATTTTTAAATTTGGATTATTCTCTGCAATATGTATGGCTGCATAAAAACCCGAAGCTCCTCCGCCTATTATTAAAACATCAAACATTAATTAACGCGTTCTGGATAGTTCGTAATTATGCCATCTACCCCTAAATCCTTAATCAACTTTATATCTTCAGGTTTATTTACGGTCCATGTATAAATTTTAAAACCATCCTTATGAATGGCTTCTACCACTTCTTCGTTTAAATCCTTGAAATGAGGATTTATGGCTACTGCACCTACTTCTTTAGCAAAGGATAGCGCCTCTAAAGGGTTATCCTCTGTTAAAATCGCCAAATTTATATCACTATTAATTCTTCGCATTTCTTTAAGTTCTTCCCATCTAAAGCTAGATACTATAAAATTCTCTGGGGACCATCCTCTAGATTTAATATAATATTGAATAATAAAATTTAAACGATCTGTTGTATTCTTCCCTTTTATTTCAATATTTAATTTTACTTTATTATCTATTAATTTTAGCACATCTTGGAGCATGGGAATCTTATGCCCCCCATCTAAAACCAATTTACTTAAATCAACAATATTATAATCTTCAATTCTACCAGGGCCATTCGTTAGCCTATCCACAGTTTCATCATGAAAAACTACTATTTCTTTACTATCTATTTTAAAAACATCAATCTCGATCATGTCAACACCTAAATCCAATGCTTTTTGAATGGAAGCTAAGCTGTTTTCTGTTTCATGACCCATTGCTCCTCTATGACCTATAACTAATGGTGTGTTCATATTTGTACAACTAATAAAGGGTATTAAAATTATTGTTAACCAAATTTTTGACATAATTATATATTAAAAAAGTATACTATTCTTATTTAATCTGAAAGATAAAAGATTCTAATGGAAGTAAATCTATTTTTATACTCCCTTCTCTATTTTTAACTTCTAAAGTAGGATTTATTTTTCCGTATAACTTCTCTTCTAACTCATAACTACCATTCATTAAACCCCAGGATTTAACCATACTTTCGGGTAATTTTAAGTCTAGGCTATAGTTTTTTTCTGCATCAAAATTAGATATAATAATTAATTTTTCATCCTTGTCCCAACGTGCAAAAGAAAAAACACGGTGGTCGTAATTTTCAGTATGCTCTTTATTATAAAAATGTATTTCTTGGTACTCGCCCATTAAAGCGCTACTATTTACAGTAAAATTTAATAGTCTTTTATAAAAATCTCTTAATTGCTTTTCTGCCTCTGTAGATTGCCCGCCATCGAATTTCTTATTGTTTACCCATCTTTGAAAAGATGGCACTCCAATATAATCGAAAATAGAAGTTCTGGTTGGGCTTCCAAATCCGGCATTCTCCACAGCTGGCTCCCCTACTTCCTGACCAAAATAAAGCATGGTTGGTGCCGTACTTATAGTTGCAGAAACTACCATTGCTGGTTTACCAATCTCTGCATTGCCCGCAAATGCATGGCTTGCAATTCTTTGCTCATCATGGTTTTCTAAAAAATGAAGCATCTGGTGTTCTATATCTTTTAAATTATTCTGAACAACAGGAATATGGTCTGTCCACCCATACCCTTTCATAATATGTTTAAGTCCATCATAAAGTTCTACTTTATCATACAAATAATCCATTTTACCCAAATGAATATAATCTCTATACAAATCTGGATTATAAACTTCTGCCATTAAAAAGGCTTCTGGGTTTTTATTTTTTATATGCGAGTTCATATAACTCCAAAATTCTACTGGCACCATTTCTGCCATATCATACCTAAAACCATCTATTCCAAAGTCTAGCCAGTATAATGCTATATCTTTAAATTTAAGCCAAGAATCTGGCACCTCTCTATCTTGCCAAAACACGTAATGTTCTTTGTGATTTTTTGCATTAAAATTGGATGGTAGTTGATCAAAATCTCTGGTGCCATCTGGTCTTACTCCATAATTAATTTTAACCGTTTCATACCAATCATTTACATTCGGTTGGGATAAACGAGAACCATTACCTGTCCATTTGGCTGGATTTTCATTAAACGGCTCCTTATTAAAATCATTTTTTTCTCCTCCCAAAGGTAAATACCCATCTTGCCAATTAGGCGTTTTATATGCTTGCCCTGGTATGTAATAAAAATTATTGTTTTTATGATATGCTACCGTAGTATCATCATTTGCTCCAAAATCAGATATTCCAATAGGGTTGGATGAACCTTCATATTTACGAGCAACATGGTTAGGAACAATATCTATAATTACTTTTAAACCTACGGTATGGGAACGTTGTATTAGTGCTCTAAATTCTTCTAATCTATTCTCAGGATATACCGCTAAATCTGGATTTACATTGTAATAATCTTTTACTGCATAAGGAGAACCTGCTCTTCCTTTTACCACTTCTGGGTTATCATTAGATATACCAATTGCTGTATAATCCTTAATCAGTGCATGGTGTGGCACACCTGTATACCAAATATGGGTAGCACCTAATTCTTTAATAGACTCTAATGCTTTTATAGAAAAATCATTGAATTTACCTACGCCGTTTTCAGCTATAGTCCCCCAAGGCTTATTAGTGGTATTGGTATTACCAAATAACCTTGTAAAAACCTGGTACACTACTGTTTTTTGTTTTTTAATCATCGTTTATTAAAACCTTATTTCAATGTCTTTAACATTAGCTAATTTAACTAATACTCTTTTTTAACTCCCGAATAATTCTTCTTTTCCATAACTCTCTTATATTGTTCTATTTCTAGAGAGTCAGAAACATTAATTTTCCAATTGATTGTTTTAATATCATCCTTTTACTAGAATACCAAAACATTTAGTCTCCTCTAAGTATTTTAAAAACCACATCCTTTGTTAGTTGTCCTTTTGCTTTTTCACGAACGGAATCGTAACTAAACCTAAAATCACAACCCGCTTTATATTGGCTACAACCATATGCTGTTTTTCCTTTTATAATAGTTCCTTTGTTGCATTTTGGACAGCTATTATCTTCGGAAGATTTTTTCGAAACAGGAAGATTTTTAGAGGATGATTGTTTTTTAAGCTCCAATTTTAGTTTATAATTTTCATCGAACCGAATGAGCCCTTCCATAGAGTTATTATTAACCTTAAAACCTTTTAAATTTACGGTACACCCTTTTTGGAGCAGTCGAATGTACTGTTTTTCTGAAATGGTTTTACCTTCAAAAATAAATGGAATAACAAAATCGCATGTTTTTTGAAATTCGGAACAACCATAAGCAGATTTCCCTTTAAGAATAGTACCATTCTTACATTTAGGGCATTCTTCGGATGTTATTCCACTTGCTTCCTTAGTTACTCTTTTCTTTGCGCCAATGGGTTTATTATTTACTGCTGAAATATTAGCTTTCTTAGTTTCGCTTCTAACTTCATAAACCAAACGATCTACCATTTGTTTCATTTGCTTAATAAAACTACCTGCACTAAATGTTCCTTTTTCAATGTCTTTTAACTGCTTCTCCCATTTACCAGTGAGTTCGGCAGATTTTAATAATTCATTTTGAATGGCATCTATTAATTGAATACCAGTAACTGTAGGGATTACTTGCTTTTTATTTCGTTTTATATATTTTCTTCGGAATAATGTTTCAATAATATTGGCCCGTGTAGAAGGGCGGCCAATACCATTCTCTTTCATAATCTCACGAAGTTCATCATCATCAACCTGTTTTCCTGCCGTTTCCATTGCACGTAGGAGTGAAGCCTCGGTATATTGCTTTGGTGGCTTGGTTTGTTTTTCTAAAAAAGAAGGTTCGTGTGGTCCTTTTTCCCCTTTTTTGAAAGTTGGCAACATTCCAGATTCTTTAGATGGTGCATTTGGATTTTCAAATACAACACGCCAACCTTTTTCTAAAATCTCTTTCCCTGTAGTTTTAAAATTTACTTTTTCGGCTTTACCAATAACTGTGGTATTAGAAACTTTACAATCTGGATAAAACACAGCAATAAAACGAAGTACAATAATATTGTAAACCTGTTGCTGATTATATTGTAAATTGATTTGAATCCCTGTTGGAATAATAGCGTGATGATCTGTAACCTTACTATCGTCGAAAACCTTTTTTGTTTTTTTTATTTTTTTACTTTGTAGCGACTGCGTTAATGGAGCATATTTAGTTAATTTTTTTAATATTCCTGGTACTTTTGGGTACACATCATTTGGTAAAAATGTGGTATCTACTCTGGGGTAGGTTACTACTTTTTGCTCGTATAGTTTTTGAACAATCTTTAATGTTTCGTCTGCACTAAAACCAAACTTAGTATTACAATAGACTTGTAATCCTGTTAAATCGAATAGCTTTGGTGCATATTCATTGCCTGCCTTCTTTTTTGTAGAAACAATTTCAAAATCGTGCTCTTTTACAATTTTTGCCAGTTTTTCTCCATCTTCAACTTTAAGAAAACGTCCTTCTTCATAGCTAAATAAAGTATCGCGATAAAGGGTTTGCAATTCCCAATACGGTTGTGGTTTAAAATCCTCTATCTCTTTAAACCGGTTAACTAACATGGCTAACGTAGGTGTCTGCACCCGACCAACAGATAATACTTGTTTATATCCGCCATGTTTTAAAGTGTATAATCGGGTAGCGTTCATGCCTAAAAGCCAATCTCCGATGGCACGAGAAAAACCGGCATAATATAAATTATCGTAATCTGCAGATGGTTTTAGGTTTTTAAAACCTTCTTTTATGGCTTCGGTTGTAAGTGAAGATATCCAAAGTCTTTCTACCTTACCTTTATAATTCGCTTGGTTTAAAACCCAACGTTGTATTAATTCTCCTTCTTGCCCAGCATCACCACAATTTATAACAACAGTTGCTTTATCGAATAATTGTTTTATAATTTTAAACTGTTTTGTAATACCCGAATCTTTAGACACTTTGGTTTCAAAGCGTTCTGGCAGCATTGGTAAATTATTTAGATCCCAACTTTTCCAATGCGGTTTGTAATCGTTTGGCTCCTTAAGCGTGCAAAGGTGCCCAAAAGTATAAGTTACAGCATAGCCATTACCTTCGTAATACCCATCACGTTTGGTGGTGGATCCAAGAACGGCAGCAATTTCTCGTGCTACAGATGGTTTTTCGGCTATACAGACTTTCATTTAGTATATTGAAATTTAAAGTTACGAAGTTAGGTTTTAGACAGTATTATTGTTTGTAACCTTTTTCATTGTTTAATTAGACTTTAGATTTGGTCTGTAAATTTCTGAATATAAAATTATTTCAGCCATACTAACTATATCCTAATTTTTAACTTCTATTGCTTCTCCAGGTATAAGCGTTACTTTTTTACCATGTACACGAATACTCATTTCCTGGTCTCCGCCAACGGTAAAACTTGCTCCTTGGTTGTCTACATTAACAGTTATAATTCTATTTCTAAAATTTATTTTAAAAGAATAGGAAGTCCATTGTCTAGGAATATTTGGTATAAAAGAAAGTTTGTCCTCTTTAATACGCATACCAGCAAAACCTTCTACTATACTCATCCAAGTACCCGCCATACTAGTAATATGCAAACCTTCTTCTACTTCTTTGTTATAATCATCTAAATCTAAACGAGAAGTACGTAAATAAAAATTATACGCTTGCTCCATTCTTCCTAATTTAGCTGCTTGTATGCTATGTACGCAAGGAGAAAGAGAAGACTCATGTACCGTAAATGGCTCATAGAAATCAAAATGTTTTTCTAATTCTTTTTGGCTAAAATGGTTTTCAAAAAAATAAAATCCTTGTAAGACATCTGCCTGTTTAATATATGGGGAACGTAAAATTCTGTCCCAACTCCATTTTTGATTAATAGGTCTGTCTATCTTATCTAAATTAGATACGGGTATAAGTTCTTTATCTAGAAACCCATCTTGTTGCAGGTAAACTCCATCGGCAGTAGAATATGGAAAATACATATTACTGGAAACCTCTTGCCACTGTTCCGTTTCTACATCTGTAATATTTGTTTTTCCTATAATCCGAGAATAATCTTCTGGATAACCTTGCTTCACTTTTTCTAATTGCTCTACCGCAAAATCTATACACCATTTAGCTAGGTAATTAGTATACCAATTATTATTTACATTATTCTCATACTCATTAGGCCCAGTTACTCCTAAGATTACATACTTTTCTTTCCTCTTAGAGAAGTTTGCTCTTTGTTGCCAAAAACGAGCAATACCAATTAATACCTCTAAACCCATTTCTGGAATATAACTGTAATCTCCTGTGTATCTAAAGTAATTGTAAATGGCGAATGCTATTGCTCCGTTCCTATGAATTTCTTCAAAAGTAATTTCCCATTCATTATGGCATTCTTCTCCATTCATGGTTACCATTGGGTATAGTGCAGCACCATTACTAAAGCCTAGTTTTTTAGCATTTTCAATGGCTTTTTCTAAGTGATTAAACCTATATTTAAGTAATTTTCTAGCTACTAACTGGTCTTTAGTTGCCATGTAAAATGGGATGCAATAGGCCTCGGTATCCCAATAGGTACTACCTCCATATTTTTCACCCGTAAATCCTTTTGGACCAATATTTAACCTAGAATCTGTTCCTAAATACGTTTGGTTTAATTGAAAAATATTAAAGCGTATTGCCTGTTGTGCTTTAACATCGCCTGTAATAGCAATATCGCTCATTTCCCAAATACTTGCCCAAGCACGTTTTTGGTTTTCTAGTAATTGGTTAAATCCTATTTCATAGGCCTTGTCTAATGCACTACTCGCAGCAGCTTGTAATTGATTTTTTTTATGGTTTCTAGAAACGGTATAACCACCAAATTTATATAAGGTAATTTTCTCCCCTTTAACTACATTTTGTTTAAATATTGTACTCGTAAACACCTCGGATGTACACCCTTTAGAAACCTCAACTTCTTTTCCTTTATATATAGCATTTGCTTGCATAAAAGTACAGACCTGAAAATTAGTCTTCATTGTATGCGAAGCGATAAAAGCTCTATTTGTATGGGTTGAAATTTTTATGGTATTCCAAAATTTATCGTCCCAATTACTATCTTCATTGGTAATTCCACTATCTAAATACGGTTCAAATTTTACTTCCGCATCCGCATTTAAAATTTGAATAGTATATGAAATAGCTCCTACTTCATCGATTTCTAAACTTAAGAATCTTGTAATCGAAACAGCTACTTGAACATCATTAGACAAAGTTGCTCTAAAGCTTCTTTTATAAAAGCCTTCTTGCATATTTAGCTCTCGCTTAAAATCGGAAACCTCTTTGCTAGTATTTAGATCTAACGCCTCCTTATTTATAGTAACATTTATACCTATCCAATTGGGTGCATTTAGCACTTTTGCAAAATTCTCTGGATAGCCATTTTTCCACCAACCTACTCGAGTTTTATCTGGATAATATACTCCTGCAATATAACTTCCTTGAAAAGTACTTCCAGAGTACTTTTCTTCAAAATTAGCACGTTGTCCCATGGCTCCGTTTCCTATGCTGAATAAACTCTCTGAAGATTTTACTCGTTCTGCATCGAAACCTTCTTCTATAATACTCCAGCTATCTGGTTTTATATAATCCTGATTCATTAATTGCCAATTATTTCCTTTATAAAATCTACACTCATTTCTGTAAAGTCCTTAAAATTATACTGTGCCTTAGACAGTATCGTTTTATCTCCTATCCCTATACTTATCATTTTTGCAGAATTTGCTGCTGCGATTCCAGCAACGGCATCCTCAAATACCACGCAATTTTCTGGTGATATTTCTAATTCTTTAGCGGCCAATAAAAATACTTCAGGATCAGGTTTTGCTTTGGTTACATTGTTTCCATCCAGAATAGCATCAAAATAATGTAATAAACCTACTTTTTCTAGAATTGGTCTTGCATTTTTACTTGCCGATCCTAATGCGATTGGATAATTATTCTTTTTTAGAAACTTTAAAATTTTAGGTACATCTGGCAGAATTTCAGAAGCGTTCATATTTTCTATATATGCTAAATAGTCTACATTCTTTTCTCCCATCCAAGTATCAAATTGATCTTGAGTAGCTTTTATATTCCCTATATCTAGCAGAATCTCCATACAACGTTTTCTACTTACGCCTTTAAACATTTCGTTTTGTTCTTCTGTAAATTCAAAACCTAGCTCGTTCGCAAGTTTTTTCCAAGCTAAAAAATGATATTTAGCGGTATCTACAATTACGCCATCTAAATCGAAAATAAACCCTACTTTATTCATTGTATATGCTATTTAATGGTATCGTCCTTTTTCCTTAATACCTGCTTTCATAAGTTTTATTAAAAAAATAGCCTTCCGGTCTATTTAAGTTTTAATACTTTTTGTTCCAAAATTTACTCCTATAAAAAAACTAAAATTAAACCCCTAAAATATTATAAAACAATATTTTAGGGGTTTAATTTTAGTTAAACAATTTTGATTATCCATCAAATTACCACATATTTTTATTTCGCAAAATATGCATAAATACCTATTACAATAACACAAATTACTAAACCAAATTGTTTAACATACTTATATGGTTCAATAGATACTTGATCTGTATATTTTAATATAAAAGCTTCTTTTCTAGGGTAAACTAATCCGATTACAATCATTATCACACAATTTAAAACAAATAATAATGCCATAATATGCAAGAAATGTGGATATGCTTCTGCTTCTACCAATCGCAATGCTGTTGGATCTGTAACTCCTGATTCTTTTGCTAATGTTAATGCTTTTTCCACTTTCAAAGGTCCCAACCAAAATTGGCTAATTATGTACAGAACTGAACCAGATACAATTCCAATTTTTGCTGCAATTGCTGGTACTCTTTTGGTCATATAACCAATTACAATAACCGTAAATATTGGTATACTATATATTCCATTTATTTGTTGTAAATAATTAAATAAGCTACCTGCATTTGCAATTAATGGTGCAATAAACATTGCCGCTAATGCTAAACATATTCCAAATATTTTACCATACTTAACCACTGTTATTTCTGGTGCATTTTTATTAATATGTTCCTTATAAATATCTATTCCAAAAAGTGTAACCGAACTATTTAAAACGCTATTAAAAGAGCTTAAAATAGCTCCAAATAATACTGCTGCAAAAAAGCCAACAAGGGGCTTAGGTAATACTGCACGAACCAATTCTGGATATGCTAAATCACTAGACGCTAATCCGCCATCAAAATAATGATATGCAATCATCCCTGGCAATACCAATATTATAGGTCCTAATATCTTTAAAAAAGAGGCTAAAAGCAGACCCTTTTGCCCTTCTGCGAGACTCTTTGCTCCTAGGGCTCGTTGAATAATTTGCTGATTTGTTCCCCAATAAAATAATTGTACTAACATCATTCCTGTAAAAATGGTACTAAACGGAACTTCTTGACCTGCATTTCCTGTAGAATCGAAACGTTCAGGATTTGCAGAGACCAAAGTATCTAAGCCATTAAAAACACTCCCATCACCTATTGCCATTAAACCGAAGATAGGAATTAAAACACCTCCTATTAAAAGACCTATGGCATTTATAGAATCGGATACCACGACTGCTTTAAGTCCTCCAAAAACGGCATAAACAGAACCTATAATTCCAATTCCCCAAATACAAATTACCAATGCTGTTGAATTCGATACATTTAATAATGTAGGAACATCGAACATACCACTAATTGCAACGGATCCCGAATATAATATTACAGGGAGCAACACAACTACATACCCTGTTAAAAAAAGTACCGATGTTATGGTCTTGGTAGTTACATCGAAGCGATCTGCTAAAAATTGAGGAATTGTAGTAAGTCCACTTTTAAGATATCTAGGCAATAAAAAAATAGCCGTTGCCACAATGGCAATAGCTGCCAAAGTTTCCCAAGCCATAACAGATAAACCATCCTTATACGCACTACCGTTTAAACCAACGATTTGCTCTGTGGATAAATTAGTTAAAAGTAGTGATCCTGCAATTACCCCTGCAGTTAAACTTCTTCCGCCTAAAAAATAACCATCAGAAGATTTTTCGTTAGTGTTTCTTGTAGCTAAATACGATACAATTGCTACTAATGCAGTAAAGCCTACAAAAGAAATTATTCCTATCATTTTATAATTGTTTGTTGGTTTGTTCTTGAAATATATTAGATTATTCTCAATAAATCACAAGATTTATTAACTCATTTTTTTTTTTTGCATGTTGCCTTTTAAGAAATCGTTTTCATAAGCTTTAGTTCGTAACTAAAGTTTAATCAACTTTTAATATTTAGCCCTTTTTGTTTCTAAATAAAAAATAAGATTTAACGCTATTTCATAGAAGATTTCCGATATTTATATACTCAACAAAAAAAATGTTCTACAAAATAATTACTACCATTTTTTTAATTTCTATTGTTAGCTGTATTAACAACAAGAAATTAACGGTAATCACAGACTTACCTAAGCAACTTACTGAAAACTCTGGTATTGTTTCCTTTAACGAAAACTTTGTTTGGTTTGTGGAAGATGGTGGTAATGCTGACAAAATTTACCAAACCAATTTTAAAGGAAAAATTACAAATACTCTAGAAATAAAAAATGCCAAAAATAAAGATTGGGAAGACTTAACTAAAGACAATAAAGGCAATGTTTACATTGGCGATATTGGGAACAACGAGAATAAACGCAAAGATTTAGTTATTTACAAAATAGCAAATCCTGAAAAAGAAAAAGGAAATAAAATTGAAGCCGAAGAAATAAAATTTTACTATCCAGAGCAAAAAAAATTCCCTCCCAAAAAGAAACATTTGTTTTATGATTCTGAAGCCCTCTTTTATAAAGACCATTATTTATACCTAGTTACCAAAAACCGTGCACATCCTTTTAATGGAAAGGCTTTTGTTTATAAGATTCCCGCCACAAAGGGAAATCACGAGGCTCAATTAGTAGATACTTTCAATATTTGTCAGGACTGGAATACTTGCCAAATTACTTCCGCAGACATTTCACCAGATAGCACCCAGTTGGTTCTTCTTAGCTATGGAAAATTATTCGTTGTAAGTGATTTTACTGGAGATGAATTTTCTAAAGGAAAAATAAAGGTTATAGATTTAGGCACTACTAATCAATTAGAATCTGTTTGCTTTTTAAACAAAAATACCTTGTTATTGTCTGATGAAAAAAAAGGCCCAACCGGTAGAAACATGTACTCCATTAATCTGAATTAGCTCCTAAAAACCAAAGCCTACTCCAAAAGAAAAACGGACTCCTTCATCACTACTAAATAACGCGATTTTTATTGCTGCTATATCCGATGCGTTTAAAAAGAATCCTCCACCTATAGATGTATGCCATTGGTTTGAATCCAAACCTGGATACCAAACTTTTCCGTAATCATAACCGCCATAAACACCCATTGTAATTGGCAACAACTCTGTTTTAATCCGCCTTAAACTATAGCGTATATCTGTATTTTGATAATATGCTGTTTTACCCGTAAATCTTTGATTTCTATAACCACGTAACCCATCTAGCCCGCCTATACTAGCTCCTTGATAAAATTCATAGCCATTACCAATATTAAAATGTGCTTTCCATTTAGTTGCAAGTACCAAACGTGCATTAGGAACCAGTTTGTATGTAATAGAAAGGCTAGGTATTATATACCCATAACTCTCTATTACCCCACTTACATTGCTAGTATACCCTGCCTGTAATGCCGTTGCCATACCCAAAGTAGGGAAAGCTTTATTGTCCATATTCTCATAGCTGTATTCCGCATCTACACCAACAAAACTTCTACTATTTTCTATTTCGCTAGCCTCCAAAAAAGTATTTATAAATCGGTTTCCCGTTTCTTCTACCTCTATAGATTCATAAGAAACACCTGTCCTAAATTTAGACCCCAATTCTCCTCTCCAGACTATGGAAGGCGCTAACTTTATAGTTGCTAATTTTACACGATTATAATCCAAATCTAAATCATCATCCAAATTTTCGGTATCGTTCCCATAATCAAAGAAATTTATACTAAAATTTGGACTTGTTAACTTAGCCATTAATTCTAAGTTTGCCTTACCTATTGCATTTGCAAATTCTCCTTTATACTGCACATCAAAACCGCTTGTAGCAAAATAAAATTGTGCATTTAAAATATGTCTTCTTGTGAAGGGGTTTTGCCTAAATCCTTCATAGGTATATATATTAGAGATGCCCAATCTAAAACCATCGTCAGGGTTACTTCCTATAGTTGGTATTAGCTGATTCGTTGTAGTTTTTAATTTTATAGGTTGATAGGTGTTCGCCTCATAATCCGTGGTAAAACGGACTTTAGCTCCTTGTGTATTTTTTAGCGTATTCTTTTTAAGCTTATTATCATAAAGATAGACTCCCTTGCTATTAACTATATCATAAATATCGTTATTCTGACCACCAATAATTCTAACCTTTGGCATATCTCTAGAGACATTTTTAACTTCAAAATAATCATCATCATCTAAACCATAAATCCAAATTTCTTTAGTTACACTTTTTGAGAATACTTTGCTAAAAAATTGTTTGCCTTTTTTTCCATTTTTAATTCTATGCCCTTCCACTTTTATTTTACCGCTCTCTTGTCCTAGTATCGTAAAATAATCATCTTTGTCGGTACCGGTAATAGTAGAAAATTTATTTAGTGATTGGTAGTATATTTTCGCCGTTTCTACTAAACTCCGTTTTCTAGATAATAAAACTCTCTTTAACTCTTCGATACGCTCTCCTCTGATTTCCTCTGGGAAATTTAAAAAAGCTTTATCTATTATTTCTGGGGTTATGTTTTCTTGTAGATATGCTGCTTGTTTCAACCATAATTCTATATTAGTTTCTGGTAGCAATGCCATATCTAAGGCAAAAGTCATAGGAGAACCATTAAACCCTTTTACACTTCTAATTTCTTCATTAAACCCTTCCATTAAAGAAAGTGACGGAATTACTCTTGTTGCTAAATTCATAAAAGCACCATCTCCCATTATAGAAAAGGTTTGGTCTCTATCTCTAGGCACTGGTCTATACAACGTTTCTCCTGATTTTTTGTCTTTAAATTGTGCCCATCTCCATTGATCTACATGCCTATCCCAATCGCCAATAAGCATATCAAAAAGACGTGCTTTTACATATGCTTCTTCATCAATTTTAAAATTTTCATCCTTTCGTAATTTTTTTAAGAGATCATCTGTGCTTTCCATTTTATTAGCATATCCAAAACTTTCTTTATCTCCATGCCCATCATCT
>NZ_JADGES010000152.1 GCF_016744255.1 Maribacter sp. | reverse complement strand
ACATCCACAGAAAACATAATCTACAAATCAAATAACTATAGAGGGGCATTACAATTAGGCCTTAATGGTAAAATATATAGAACAATATCTACAAGCTATTTTCAAGGTACATCTTTTTTGGGTGTTATTAATGAACCTAATAAAAAAGGAAACCTTGTAAATTACCAACATAACGCCATACCCTTAAACGGTAAAAATGGCTCGCAAGGATTACCTCCTTTTATTCAATCCTTTTTTAGTACGATAGATATAATTATAAATAGTGATGGAGAAACAAGTGGTAGTTTATCTATTTGCGAAGGAGAACCTTTTGAATTTTCTGCTGAAAATATTCCAGGAGCAGCCTATTCGTGGACAAAAGACGGAATACCTTTTAGCAATCCAGACAGGCATACCTATACTGTAGATACTTCTGAAAAAATTGATGAAGGTCGTTATCGTGTAGAAATTACTTTGGCAGATTCTAGAAAATGCCAAATAATTGGGGAAGCTCTACTATCCATAAATTCACTACCAGATGCTGTAGATTTAGAAATAACACAATGCGACATTGACACCACAAACACTCAAGACGGAATAACTTTTTTAAACCTTAACCAAATATCAAAACAACCCAAATTTACGTATACCTTTTACGAAACACTACAAGATAGCTATGACGATATACCTATTCAAAATCCGGAAAAATTTTTAAATACAACACCCTATAATCAAACTATATTTTACAAAATAACAAATGCATCCAATTGTAGTGAAACAGGCGAAGTTCAATTAATTATAAGGAATGTTGATTTAACCAATACCCCTTATACATTTTATCAATGTGATATGGATGCTCATAATGACATCCTAGAAGCTTCTTTTGATTTAAATGCTATAAAAATGAATGATTTTTCTAATCAAGAGATTACATTTTATAAAAATATAGAAGATGTAAGCTTAGAAAAAAACCCAATACAAGGCAACTTTATAACCTCCCCAATTATTATTTACGGCAGAATTGAAAACTTAAATCAATGTGAAAATATAATTCAAATAGAATTAAATATAAACCCTTCACCAATTTTTTCCTTAGACGAATCTTATTTAATTTGTTTGAACAATCCTATTTTACGTATAGAAGGCCCAACAGAGTTTGACTCTTATAAATGGGTAATGAAAGACAATAACACGGAGAGAGTGGTCAGTTCTGTAAAAAACATTAGCATTACCGAAACAGGAAGCTATTTTCTCGAAGTGGGTTACCTATATACCCAAAACAACCAAACTACAATCTGCACAAACAAGGTAGATTTTGAAGTTATCCCCTCTAACATTGCTAAAATAGAGAACATAAACATTAAAGATATTTCAGAGAACAATACAGTTCAAATTGAAACTTCTGGTGAAGGGGATTATGAATATTCTTTAGATGGCAACACCTATCAAAACAGTAACAGTTTTGATAATGTTCCTGTTGGTTTGCTTACAGCCTACATACGTGATAAAAATAAATGTGGAATTACAAAACAACCTATATCCGTAATTGGTTATCAAAAATTCTTTACTCCAAATGGAGATAATAAGAATGATACATGGCAAATCATTGGAATTAACCAAAATTTTAATACACAAACAACCGTATTTATTTATGATAGGTACGGTAAATTTATTACACTCCTAAATGCCAATAACCCTAGCTGGGATGGCACCTATAAAGGTCAGGGTTTACCTTCTTCTGATTTTTGGTTTAAAACCCATTTAGAAGATGGTCGTGAATTTAACGGGCATTTTACACTTAAAAGATAAACCCGAAATCTCTAAGTATTTCTCCTGGTTTTGTACATTTAACAAATGAAATTTAAGGTAGTATCAGATTTTAAACCTACAGGAGACCAACCAACTGCTATTAAGCAATTAGTGGAGGGTATTAACAAGAAAGAAAAATACCAAACATTATTAGGAGTTACTGGGTCTGGCAAAACTTTTACCGTAGCAAATGTTATAGAAACGGTACAAAAACCAACCTTAATTTTAGCCCACAACAAAACCCTAGCCGCTCAGTTATATTCAGAATTTAAGCAATTTTTTCCAGAAAATGCTGTCGAGTATTTTGTGTCTTATTACGATTATTACCAACCAGAAGCATATATACCTACTAGTGGAACGTATATAGAAAAAGACCTTTCTATTAATGAAGATATAGAAAAACTTAGATTAAGCACCACCTCTTCTTTGTTGTCTGGTAGAAGAGATGTCATAGTTATTGCATCTGTTTCTTGCCTTTATGGTATAGGTAACCCTGTAGAGTTTCAAAAAAACGTAGTATCTATAAAAAAAGACCAAGTTATTGCAAGAACTAAGTTTATGCACCAATTGGTTCAAAGTTTATATTCCCGTACTACTGCAGACTTCAAGAATGGTAATTTCAGGGTAAAAGGAGACGTTATAGACGTTTTCCCTAGTTATGCCGACCATGCGTATAGAATTCATTTTTTCGGAGACGAGGTGGAAGAAATAGAAGCTTTTGACCCTTTTAACAATACTGTAATAGAAATATACGAGAATCTTACTATTTACCCTGCAAACATGTTTGTTACCTCCCAAGATGTACTGCAAAATGCCATTCATCAGATTCAGGAAGATATGGTAAAACAAGTAGCCTATTTTAAAGAAATAGGAAAGCACTTGGAAGCAAAACGACTAGAAGAGCGCACTAGTTTTGATTTAGAAATGATACGGGAATTAGGTTATTGTTCTGGAATAGAAAACTATTCTAGATATTTAGACGGACGAGAAGCCGGCACAAGACCTTTCTGTTTAATAGATTACTTTCCTGATGATTTTTTAATGGTTGTAGATGAGAGTCATGTTACCATTCCGCAAGTACATGCCATGTATGGCGGTGATCGCTCTAGAAAAGAAAATTTGGTAGAATACGGTTTTAGATTACCTGCTGCTATGGATAATCGTCCATTAAAATTTGAAGAATTTGAAATATTACAAAACCAAGTTCTATACGTAAGTGCCACCCCTGCAGATTATGAATTAGAGTTAAGTGAGGGTGTAGTTGTAGAACAGGTAATTAGACCTACAGGATTACTAGATCCTATTATTGAAATAAGACCTAGTGAAAACCAAATTGATGATTTAATTGAAGAGATTCAAATTAGAGTAGAAAAAGATGAACGCACATTAGTTACTACGCTAACCAAAAGAATGGCAGAGGAATTAGCAAAATACCTTACTAGAATAAATGTTAGGTGTAGATATATTCATAGTGATGTGGACACTCTCGAAAGAGTAGAAATTATGCAAGACCTTCGTAAAGGTATTTTTGATGTCCTGATTGGAGTGAATCTTTTACGGGAAGGATTAGATCTACCGGAGGTATCTTTAGTGGCAATTTTAGACGCAGATAAAGAAGGATTTTTACGTAGTCATAGATCCCTTACACAGACCATAGGAAGAGCGGCAAGAAACTTAAATGGACTAGCAATAATGTATGCCGATAAGATTACAAAGAGTATGCAAAAAACGATGGACGAAACAAATTACCGAAGAGAAAAACAGATAGCATATAACGTAAAAAATAATGTAACACCTACTGCTTTAAACAAAAGTTTAGATAGCGCATTAGCAAAAAATTCTGTCTCCACATATCACTTCCTAAAAGAAGAATTACGTGCTGCTGAACCAGACATGGATTACCTGACAAAAGAACAAATTGAAAAGCTCATAAAAGACAAAAGAAAGGAAATGGAGAAAGCTGCAAAAGATTTAGATTTTATGCAAGCTGCCAAGTTAAGAGACGAAATAAAATTGCTTCAAAATCAAAAATAATAGTATATTTAGGAAGAATAAAAATGCTTACTCCTCCAAAACACACTAACCTAAATAAAAACAATATATAAACACACCCTAAATACTGATTTTAAATATATTACAAAAATATTTAGTTGAGACTAAAAAATATAAATTTACTTTTGTAACCGTAAAAAAGCTTTTTTAGCAAACAAAAAAAGGTCGCTTCATAAATATAAAGCGACCCCTAACTAACCAATCAATCAATCAAAATTTACAAAATCTAAAAAATATTCAGATGATGTAAAATTAAAAACTATTCTACATTAAATTTATCTCTCGTTTCGCCTTAGGCAAAGTCTCTATTTTTTTAGGTAAAACAAAACTTAAAATACCATTTTTATAACTCGCCTCTATCCCTTCTTCTTCCACATTTTCTGGCAAATTAAATCCTCTTTCAAAAGAATATTTTTCAAATTCTTTTCTAGTAAAATTTCGTCTCTCCTCTATTTTTTCATCTTTGATTTCCTCTTCTTTTTTTACAGAAATTGTTAAAACATTCTTATCAATTTCTATTTTAAAATTCTCTTTTTTATAGCCTGGAACCGCCAATTCAATTTCAAAATATTTTTCATTTTCAATGATATTTACAGGCGGTATTTTAGCCCCCAAATTATCCATTCCACCAAACCAATCTGGCTTAAAAATCTCATTCAACAAAGAAGGAAAAAACACTTCATTTCTTTTAACTATACTCATAATTATATTTTCTTAAAATTATACTTTGTTCAATATAGAAGATATAGTCAAAAGGTATACCGTTTTCAAAATAGCGACATTTTGTCTTGTTTTAAATGATGTTTACTGACGTTTTGTCACTTATATTTAATTATTGATTTTACCTCTCTATTAAATAATAAACCAAGCACAACACTCTATTAGACATTTTATAATACCTTGCATTAAATTTGAAATAGCAACATGACGAATAATGATATTTTTAAGAAGCTTAGAGTAGCTCTAATGCTTCGCGATGATAATATTGTAGATATATTAAAACTCGTAGACTTTAACATCTCTAAAAGCGAATTAGGCGCATTTTTTAGAAATGAAGATCACCCTAAATACATGGAATGTGGAGACCAAGTATTACGTAACTTTTTAAATGGCCTAGTTATTCACTTAAGAGGTACTAAAGAAAATCCTACAACTCCTGCAGAAGCACTAGTTAGCAGCTTTAAGCCAAATACTCCCAAACCTGCTCCTAGCCCAAGAGTTAAAAGACCCGATTTTAAAACCCAGCAACTAAAAAACATAAATAACGACTTAAGTTCTACTAAGTATAAAAACAAAAAAAAGTCCTGATTATATCAGGACTTTTTTTTGTTACAAAAGACTTCTTTTACCTCTTGATACGTACCGGCATAGTGTACAACCTACCTTCAACATAATTAGACATATCTACTTTTTCATAATTTAAGCGACTTTTAACAAACTCTTCTACAGTACCATTATCCGTATCTACAGACAATACCACAATCTCACGATCTTTGTTAATCGTAAAACGAACTTGGGCTTCTACATTAACCTCATACTCCGTTAAATCATTACTTGATAATAATTTTGAAATCTGAGCCGTTAAGGTTTTTGTTGGATTTAATCCATCTAAATTGTTTGCTAAAATACTCCCTGTTGAAAGTAACATTGCAGCTACTAATACTAAGCTAATTTTTTTCATGACTTGTTGTTTTAATTAAATGATTGATGATTGATGTTATGATTAAAAGACGACCGAAAGAGATAGATTGTTACAAGAAAAATGTTTTTTAACAAATATTTAATCTTTCGGAACTTTCATTTAAAACAAAAAAAATGCACCAAACAACTAACAAACAAACAGTTACAC
>NZ_JADGES010000151.1 GCF_016744255.1 Maribacter sp. | reverse complement strand
AGTCCTTTGGCAGAATCTATGAAGCAGAATATTATTAGCAATCATGGGGACTCTCGATATGCCGAAATATTATTAAACCCAGAAGCGGTGTTGGCGGGTAATTTAGACAGTCCAGATGCGCGTTATAATACATTATTCAGAAAATATAAGAATCAAGAGTTTTTGCGGGTAATTACAGAGGCAGAAGAAAATATTAGTAGATATACAGGAGACCCTATTGTCCCCAAATTTGAAATGCTAAAAGCAAATGCCATAGGAAGATTACAAGGGTTTAATGATTTTAAAGAAGCCTTGAACTATGTAGCACTTACGTATCCTAACAATCCAGAAGGTAAAAAGGCAGAGCAAATGGTAGCCGAGCATTTACCTAAATTGCAAGAGAAAGAGTTTTCTTCGGAAACAGAATCTTCAGGAACAGGAAATTGGAAAGTTGTATTCCCTTTTAAAAGAAATAGTAACAAAGCAGCTTTAGTTTTAAAAGAGCTTTTAGAAAAATCTATAAAAGATTTAAAATATAGGAATATAGTTTCTAAAGATATTTATAACTTAGAAGATCAATTTATAGTTGTACATGGTTTTAAATCTAAAGATTTTGCCTTAGGCTATGCAGAACTATTAAAAAACAATAAAGATTATAAAGTTACGAAGGAGAATTTCGTAATTTTATCTTCCAATTATAAAATAACACAAGTACATAAAAATTTAGAAGATTATAAAAAATCTCTTTTAACCCCAAAACCCTAACTAATGTTTTCAGACAAACAAAAACCTAGAACTATGACCGAAGTAGGAGGACAGCCTAACAGAATTGAAAAAAACACAAAAATTAAAGGAGATATTGTATCTGAAGCAGACTTTAGAATAGATGGTAAGTTAGATGGTAATGTTACCACATCTGGTAAAGTTGTTATTGGTAAAGATGGTTATATCCATGGAAAAGTAGAATGCGTAAATGCAGACATTGAAGGTAACTTTAATGGCGAACTTTTAGTGTCAGACTTACTTTCTTTAAAAGCTTCTGCAGTAATAGAAGGTACCGTTTCTGTATCTAAACTAGCGGTAGAGCCAGGTGCTACTTTTAATGCATCTTGTACTATGAAAGGTAAAAGCGGTAGTTTTAATAAACAGCCAACGAGTAACGCAAATAATGGAGCAGCAAAAGCATCCTAAGAAGAATAAAAATTTAAAAAATTTAGGCATCCTTTCTGGTATAGAAAAGGGTGCTTTTTGTTTTAGATTTTAATTAAAATTCGGAAAGGAAGACATTAAGAGTCTTATATTGTGCTCCCAGGAAATGGAGTTGTCCATACTAGGACAATAAAAATATAAGCTAAATTAAGAAGAAATAATGTCGGAGAATAACAAAGAAAAAAATCAAAACTCCAAAAAGCAGCTTAATAGTTATATTAAGTTTTCCGGGGTAGCTTTTCAAATGATAGCCATAATCTGTGTTTTTTCGTATTTTGGTATCTGGTTGGATGAAAAATTTCCAAATAATTATAGTGCTTATACTATAATTTTTTCCTTAATAGGGGTTATTTCTGCAATGTATTTGGTTATTAAACAGGTTATGTCCATGAATAAAGATAAAAAATGATTCAAAAATTAAAGCCCTTTATTATTACATTAATACCTTTTACATTATTCTTTTTTGGAATTCAATATTTTGTTGTTGATGGATTAAAAGAGCAATTAAATATATTTTTTTATAGCACTTGGAGTATTTATGTTTTTCATTTTTTTGCTACAACACTTATTTTTTTGTTTGTACTTTTTGTTCATAAAACATATCCTGATAAAGCAGGGTTTGCATTTATGGCTTGTAGTTTACTAAAGATGCTAGCTGCTATAGTCTTTTTGTTACCATTAATACAGAATAAAGAACCTGTTTTAAATGATGTTTTAGCTTTTTTTATACCCTATTTTCTATTCCTATTTGTAGAGACCTTTTTTACACTAAAAATTATAAATAAGGAATGATTTTTATGGAGCTTTTCATAAGGGGTTTATATTCTTTAAATTTTTTTTAATTACAATTTTAGAATTATAATTATTACCGTACATTTGCACCGAATTTTTAGGACTATAAATTTTTATTAAAAGGTATGGTGATTGCACAAAAATCTATGAAATTAATAGCGGTATTAATTTTTGCTTTTTTTCCATTAATTGTTTTAGCTGACAATGGAGGCGGGCATGATGATGAAAAAGAATTTAATGCTAGTGAGTTAATTAATGGTCATATCGGTGATTCGCATGAGTTTCATATTGCGGATTGGGATGGTCATCCAATTTCATTTTATTTGCCAGTTATATTGTGGACAGATAATGGATTAACTGTTTTTTCTTCAGAAAAATTTCATCATGATAATTCAGGAGAACATGTTGTTGAGGTTAATGGAGAGAAATTAGTACGTGAAAATGAGATAATTTATTATGCGGATAAGTATTCTAAACTTTCAGAAGATGAAAAAGGGGCATTTAATTTTGATGCAAGACCTTTAGATTTCTCTATAACCAAATTGGTTTTTTCAATGTTGTTATCTGTGTTGTTGTTGTTTATACTATTTACAGCGGTAGCAAGGTCTTATAAGAAGAGTGATAAAGCACCAAAAGGCTTAGCGGGTTTCTTAGAGCCATTGGTACTGTTTGTGAGAGATGATATTGCGATTCCAAATATCGGAGAGAAAAAGCATGCTAAATTTATGCCTTACCTATTAACCATATTTTTCTTTATTTGGGTAAACAACATATTTGGGTTAATTCCTTTCTTCCCGTTCAGTTCTAACTTAACTGGAAATATATTTTTCACTTTTGTGTTATCTTTTATCACATTCGCTATAACATGTTTTAGTGGAAATAAAGATTATTGGAAACATATTTTAACACCTCCAGTGCCAAAAGCACTTTACCCTATTATGGTTCCTATTGAAATTATTGGAATTTTCACAAAACCTTTTGCATTAATGATTCGTTTATTTGCGAATATTACTGCGGGTCATATTATTATATTGAGTTTAATATCTTTAATATTTATCTTTAAAAGCATTTTTATAGCGCCAGTTTCTGGAGCGTTTGTTTTGTTTATGAGTGTGTTAGAGATGTTGGTTGCTGCATTACAAGCGTATGTATTTACATTGTTATCGGCATTATTTATTGGTCAGGCCGTAGCGGAGCATGATCATCATTAATTTGAGTTTATTAATTATTAACTAAATAAATTTTTACGTATGGTATTAGCTGGAATCGGTGCTGGTTTAGCTGCAATTGGAGCAGGAATCGGAATTGGAAAAATTGGTGGATCTGCAATGGATGCAATTGCTCGTCAACCAGAAGCTACTTCAAAAATTCAAACTGCAATGATTATTGCTGCTGCTCTTATTGAGGGTGTTGCACTTTTTGCTGTTGTTGTTGCTTTAATTGCAAAGTAATTTTTGAAAAAGATTAAGTCTTCCCGTAACGGTTGGTTTCGGGAAGATTTTAAATTAAAAAAATAATTAAAAAAATTTATAGATATGAACTTTACTGCACCAGAAAGTTTAATTTTTTGGACTACTTTAATTTTTATTGTATTTTTCTTCTTGTTAAAGAAGTTTGCCTGGAAACCTATTTTGGGCGCAGTAAAAAGTAGAGAAGAGTCTATTAATAATGCATTAGAATCTGCTGAAAATGCTAAAAAGGAAATGCAGAACCTGCAAGCAGATAACGACAAGTTATTAAAAGAGGCACGTGCAGAAAGAGAAGCTATGCTAAAAGAGGCTAGAGAAATCAAAGAAAAAATGATTTCCGATTCTAAAGAGTTGGCTCAAGCAGAGGGAGATAAAATTATTATAAAGGCACAAGAAGCTATAGAAAGCGAGAAAAAGGCTGCACTAGCAGATATAAAAAACCAAGTTGGTAACCTTTCTGTAGAAATTGCTGAGAAAGTAATAAAAGAGCAATTATCCGATAAAGACAAGCAATTGAAATTGGTTGAAAGTTTATTAGGGGATATTAAATTGAATTAATAGATGAGCAATTCAAGAGCAGCCCTTCGTTACGCCAAAGCAATTTTAAGTATAGCAGTTGATAGTAAATCTGTAGATGCTGTTGAAACAGATATGCGTTCTATTGTTGGTACAGTCTCAGAAAGCAAAGAATTAAGAGACTTATTAGAAAGCCCTGTTGTTCAAAGCAACGTTAAGAAGAATGCATTATTAGCAATATTTAGTGATTCCCATTCTATAACAGAAGGAGTAATAAGCAATTTAATAACAAATAAAAGAATCTCTTTATTAAACGAGGTTGCTTTAAAATATATAATACTTAATGAGCAGTTAAAAGGAAAAGATGTAGCTTATGTTACTACTGCAGTTCCTTTAACAGCAGATTTAGAAAAGAAAGTATTAGATAAAGTAACTAAATTAACGGGGAAACAAGTTACCGTAGAAAACAAAATCGACACTAGTATTGTTGGTGGTTTTGTGTTGCGTGTAGGCGATTTACAGTACGATGCTAGTATCGCTAATAAATTAAGTAATTTACAAAGAGAATTTACAAGTAGTCTATAATATATTTTCGGATTTTTAGGAATCCAGAACCTTATATCTAAAACAAATGGCAGGAGTAAAAGCCGCTGAAGTATCAGCAATTTTAAAGAAACAATTATCAGGATTTGACGCTACGGCATCATTAGACGAAGTAGGAACAGTATTGCAAGTGGGTGATGGTATCGCACGTGTATACGGTTTATCTAATGTGCAATACGGAGAACTAGTTGAATTCGAGGGTGGTTTAAAAGGAATCGTTCTTAACTTAGAAGAAGATAACGTAGGTGTGGTACTTTTAAGTCCATCTAGAGACGTTAAAGAAGGTTCTGTAGTTAAGCGAACACAAACTATTGCTTCTATCAATGTTGGTGAAGGTATTGTTGGTCGTGTGGTAAACACTTTAGGTGTTCCTATCGATGGTAAAGGACCAATTGCTGGGAAAACATATGAAATGCCATTAGAGCGTAAAGCGCCTGGTGTAATTTTCCGTGAGCCAGTTACCGAGCCATTACAAACTGGTATTAAAGCAATTGATGCTATGATACCTGTAGGTAGAGGACAACGTGAGTTGGTTATTGGTGACCGTCAGACAGGTAAGACTACGGTTTGTATTGATACCATTTTAAATCAAAAAGAATTTTACGATGCAGGGGAACCTGTATATTGTATATATGTTGCTATTGGCCAAAAAGCTTCTACTGTTGCTGCAATTGCGCAGACTTTAGAAGATAAAGGAGCTTTAGCTTACACCACTATAGTTGCTGCAAATGCATCTGATCCTGCACCAATGCAGGTTTATGCTCCATTTGCTGGTGCAGCTATTGGAGAATACTTCCGTGATACTGGTCGTCCTGCATTAATCATTTATGATGATTTATCCAAGCAAGCGGTTGCATATCGAGAAGTTTCTCTTTTATTAAGACGTCCACCAGGACGTGAGGCATACCCAGGAGATGTATTTTACCTTCACTCTAGATTATTAGAGCGTTCTGCAAAAGTTATTGCAGATGATGGTATTGCTAAGAACATGAACGATCTTCCAGATTCTTTAAAGTCAATCGTAAAAGGTGGTGGTTCTTTAACAGCTCTTCCAATTATTGAAACGCAAGCAGGAGATGTTTCTGCTTATATTCCTACCAATGTAATTTCTATTACAGATGGTCA
>NZ_JADGES010000150.1 GCF_016744255.1 Maribacter sp. | reverse complement strand
TCGGTACTATCTATAACTGCTACCGAAAAAAGCTTTTTACTCAAGGACATTACTTTGTTTTCTCCAGTAACTATTACTTCGTTAAGCTTTGTTATTTCTTGGGCAGAGGTAGAATGAGCCATAAGCAAAAGAAAAAATATAGTCTGCGTATGGTAAAAAATCTGGAGATAAAAAGATCTATTATAGTCGTTGATTTTCATTTAATTAGAATGGTTCTAAATAATTATTTCGACAAATATATACTTTATTTTTATTCAGTCTAAATAAAATTAATATTTTTGCGTTGATATATTTATTAAGAAAATTAAAATCACCTTATGAAAAAAGTAGTATTAATTACCCTGTTAGCAATTGGATATATGGTTCAGGGCTATTCTCAAGAAAGCAATAAAAACCAGGACGAAGAGGCTATAAAGTCTATGTGTGGTTGCTTTAAAGTACAGTTTAAGTATACAGAAACATTTGCTCCTGAAATAGATTATGAGAAGCATTTAGATTATACCTCAGGGGCATTAGAATGGGCAGAACTTATAGAAGACTCTGATAAAAAATTATCCATTCAGCATTTATTAGTAATAAAAGATACTATGGTAATAAAGCATTGGAGACAAGATTGGTTGTACGAGAATCAACAAGTTTTTCATTACGATAAAGACAATACTTGGAGTTTTAAAACCTTACCTAAAGAGGACGTAAGAGGACAATGGACACAGCAAGTTTTTCAGGTAGATGATAGTCCAAGATATTCTGGATCTGGAACTTGGATTCATGCGGATGGAAAACACTATTGGGAAAACAAATCGGATTCTCCTTTACCTCGTAGAGAATATTCTAAACGTAAAGACTATAATGTTATGTCTAGAGGAAATAGACAAGAGATTACAGATACAGGGTGGGTTCACGAGCAGGATAATGATAAAATTGTTCGTAAAACAGGAGAGAAGGATGTGCTTTTGGCGCAAGAAAAAGGGTATAATACGTATATTAAAGTGCCAGATTCTGAATGCTTAGCAGCTAAAACATGGTGGCAAAACAATGCCAAATTTTGGAGTAGAGTAAGAAAATCTTGGAGTACTATTTACGATAGAGAAACGCCATTAGTATTACGAAAAAGTGTAGACAAACAACCATTGTTTATGCATATGTATCCATTAGAAAAAGCAAATGAGGGTAAAAAAGCAATTAATGGAGTATTAAATCAATTTATAGTGCCAAATAATAAAGAAGAAGATGGTAAATAGAGCAAGCATCTTTTTTTCTTATATGTTAATTGGCTGTCTTTTAATTTTTGTTTGCAGTTCTTGGATGCATACTCCTAAACTTATCGCAAAAGTGGATAATGCTATTTTGCAAACTTTTGAAATTACAAGCTTTAAAAAAGAGATAATCATGGTAGATACTGCGAATTACCCAGAGGGCATGGTAGATTTAGCGGAAGACAGATTATTCAAAATAATGGAGAATAATGTCGTGTTAGGCTACGGTTATTTGGGAGAAACAGCAAGTATGAAACGTATGTTCGATTATCTAATCCTTTTTAATGCCGATTTAAGTATTAAAAAAGCGAAAGTTTTAATCTATAGAGAAGAACATGGAAGACAAATTGGGAGCCAGCGGTGGTTAAAACAATTTATTGGTCTTACAGTTGGCGATCCTCTGGTTTATGGAGAAAACATAGATGCTATTTCTGGAGCAACAATATCGGCAAATAGCATGACTCTTGCTGTTGGTAAAGTTTTGCAAAGTATTAAAAAACTTAAAGATGATAACCTATTAAAACAGTAAGATATGGAGGATATTAATCCGATTTATTCTAATGAATTTGGTATGGCTTTTCAGTGGAAAGAGAAAACCTTAAAAGATATTAGTAAAATACAATTGGTATTTAAAGACACAGGTCTTTTCATTACAAGACAGGAATTAATGAAGTTTTCTAAAAACGTAATGAATTCTGTAGAAAGTAATTATTTAGAATGTAAAGATTGCACACAGAAAGATTCCTGCAGAAAATTATTATTAAATACACCAGCGTACCAGGTGACTTTTGCTTTAGATACTATGGAATTATTTGCAATGAAAGATTTGGTCGAAGGGACAATCTTTCAATTAGATTTAGGAAATTATTTAGATAGTATATGCTCCAATAATTAAGACATTAAGCGTAGTACTATATTTCAAATTAAATATAGTACTACCTTTGATTTTTTTAAACATAAATTTTTGGATCCATACGCTGCACTTCGTTATAAAGAATTTAACCTATTTTTAATAGTTCGTTTTGCCATGGTTTTTGCGTGGTCTATGCAATTTATTGTAATAGAATGGCAAGTGTACTCCATGACAAAAGACCCTCTCTCCTTAGGAATTATTGGTCTTATGGAAGTTATTCCTGCGGTTCTTATGGCTCTTTTTGCAGGCCATATTGTAGATCAGAAAGAAAAGAGAAGTTTATTGGTTAAATGTATTTTAGGTTTTTCAATAATTAGCTTTGGTCTATTTATGCTAAGCATGCCACAAGTACAATTAGATTATAGCACCAAAACCATTCTTTACTCTATCTACTTTTTAGTTTTTCTTGGAGGTATTGTTCGTTCTTTTATTGGTCCAACTATATTTTCTTTAATAGCATTAATTGTTCCTAAGAAGATATACCCGAATGCGGCTACTTGGAGTAGCTCTACCTGGCAAATGGCATCTGTTTTAGGGCCTGCTTTAGCTGGTTTTTCTATTAGTTGGATTGGTGTGCACTGGTCCATGTGTGTCATATTTGTATTTTCCATATTGGCTTTGATTTTTCTTTTTCAGATAGATAAAAAACCTATATTAAACCCTAAAATCGGGGAGCCCGTTTTTCAGAGTCTAAAAGAGGGGCTAGATTTTGTTTTTAGTACCAAAGCTGTTTTGGGAGCATTAACGTTAGATATGATAGCTGTTCTTTTTGGAGGAGCCGTAGCCTTATTACCCATTTTTGCTCAAGATATTTTACATGTAGGAGCGGAAGGTTTTGGTATTCTTAGAGCTGCCCCAGCAGTTGGGGCATTCCTTACCATGCTTGGTTCTACACGTTTTCCTTTACATAAAAATGCAGGGAAGAAATTATTATACGCCATATTCGGATTTGGAGTTTGTATTATCGTTTTTGGGTTGTCTACTTATTTTTGGTTATCCGTACTTGCTTTGTTTGTTAGTGGTGCTGTAGACGGTGTTTCAATGATTATTAGGCAAACGATATTACAATTAAAAACACCGGATCATATGCGAGGAAGAGTAGCATCTGTAAATTCTATTTTTGTAGGTTCCTCGAATGAATTAGGTGCATTTGAGAGTGGTTTAACCGCAAAATGGATGGGTGCTGTAGCTGCTGTTGTCTTTGGTGGTAGCATGACTTTATTAACCGTAGGGATTACTGCAATTTCTTTACCTTCCTTTAGGAAATTAGATTTGCAGAAAGATATAGACGAGCATGAAAAAGAAACGACTACTTAGGTAACTTCTCTAGGCTAAGTGTAGTGCCATCGAAAACGCCATAGGTGTAGTAAGAAATCCAATCGCCAAGGTTTACGTAGGTAGATTTTCCGTTGAGGTCTATTTCTAATGGTAGATGACGGTGTCCAAAAACAAAATAATCGTAATGTTTGGTTGCTAATTTACGTTTCGCATATTGTACTAACCATTCGTTGTCTTCTCCTAAGAATGTTACGTCTTCGTCTCCAGAAATAAGTTTGTTTTTTACAGATAGATATTGCCCCAGTCGCACACCAATATCTGGATGCAACCATTTAAATAACCATTTAGCAAAAGGGTTGGTAAACACTTTTTTCATGCGTTTAAAACCTTTGTCATGTGGTCCTAATCCGTCTCCATGACCTATAAAAAAAGAAGTGTCATTCAGTTTAAACTGTTGGGTTGTATGATACACAGGAATGTTTAGTTCTTCTTCAAAATAACCATTCATCCATAGATCATGATTACCAACAAAATAATAAATAGGTATTCCGGCATCACTTAATTCCGCCAGCTTCCCTAAGGTACGTGTAAACCCTTTTGGAATAACGGTTTTGTATTCCATCCAAAAATCAAACAAATCGCCTAAAAGAAAAATAGCGGCAGCATCTTCTTTAGCGTCATCTAACCAAGCAACAAATTTCTTTTCACGAGGTAAGCTTTGTTCCATTGTAGGAGCACCCAAATGGTTATCACTTGCGAAATACACTTTTTTACCTTCTGGAATAGAGATGTTTATCATTACAAATACTAATTATCAGATGCGTACCACTCTGCAAAAGAGGTTTCTGTTTCTTGTAATTTTAAAGAATGTAGTTGAATATTTTTTGGTAAACGAGCTTTTATTTTTGCAGAAAAATCTATTACCATATTCTCACTTGTAGGCTGGTAATCTGCAAGAATTACACTATGTCCTCGATCCGTAAGTTCCTTAGCTAGTTCTACATGTGGGGTGTTTTTGTTAAAAACGGTAGCATGATCAAATTGATCTACAATTTCTTCTTTTACTATCTTTTTTAAATCCCCAAAATCTATTACCATTCCCAATTTTACATGGCTTTTATCGGTAATAGGAGTGCCAATTACGGTTACAGAAAGTTTATAGCTATGGCCATGAACATTTCTACATTTACCATCATAGCCAAAAAGGGCATGACCGGTCTCAAAATTAAATTGTTTGGTAATTCTAATGTTGCTCATTTTCTACGGAATATTGCAATGCAAAGGTATTATATTACAGCAGATGTTTTATTTAACAACGGATAAATCTCTACTAAATAAATAAAAAGGGGTAATATTAAACCTTTAGCTATGTGTAAATTAGCTTATGTTAGAGATTTAAAAGTATTTTTTTAAAAGTTTACAAAAGTAACTATGTTAAATTGATCGCGGCCAGTTGTTTCGAAAAACTGATTCATATACCCAGCTTCTAGTCTTATATTTTTATTAATATGATATCCCAGACCTCCGTATACTCTATTTCTATCAAATATAGATGATTTTGTATTTAAGAATATTTCATTGTAGGCAGATATATAATAGCTTTTTTTAGTAGCTTCTTTACTATATAGGGGAATATTTAATCCTAAAAAATAACGAAATCTCATCTTAAAATCGCTTTCTACAAAACGTTGTTCAAATCTATACCTATGATTTAAGGTTATAGCTCCTATTTTTTGTTTGGTAGTGAACTGTTGAAAAATTCTATGCTCATTAACAGAAACTTTATCATTGGTATTTGCTATATAATTTTCAGATAAAATATAACCATAACCCAGTAATACATTATTTTTTCCTTTATTAAATGTATATCCTAAACCTGTTCTTAATAATAGCTGTTCTAAGTCGCCAATGGCGTTATAATTTCTGTACTGAACTTCATGATGAATGTTCCATTTTTGGTCTATTTTCTTGCTACCGATATAAATTAACCAATTTCCAAATTCACTTTCCTGACTTTGTACTAAAGTAGGGAGCATTAACCCTATTATTAATGCAGTTATTATTGTTTTTTTATACATGTTTTATTGTTGTTTTTTGTGCGTTTTTGGGTACAGTAATTACCCATAAAATTTAATATTCAATAGGAATGTTGACTATTACAAAGGGACAAATAAAATGATGGGCCAAGGATAGTCAAAACTATTTAATTATAGTATGTGTAAATCTGGAGGAGGGGAAATAAGGT
Source organism: Maribacter sp. (assembly GCF_016744255.1). Classification (GTDB taxonomy): domain Bacteria; phylum Bacteroidota; class Bacteroidia; order Flavobacteriales; family Flavobacteriaceae; genus Maribacter_B. The sequence continues at coordinate 26 of NZ_JADGES010000150.1, read as the reverse complement.
TTAAATGTAGTATTGGGTATTTTTTA
>NZ_JADGES010000039.1 GCF_016744255.1 Maribacter sp. | reverse complement strand
ACCTAAAGTATAGGCTATAGAATTAAATTTTCCATTTGAGGTATTAAACAACCCAAGATTATAATTCTTAAAATCATATAACTGGTAGCTTAACGAATGAGATATCGTAAAGAAATCATCTGGCCATTGTACTCTCTTTGCCAAACCTGCCGTTATACCTGTTATAGAAAACTGCTGATCTTTCTTTACCTCTACTCTACCTCTATTGCTATAATCAGCTCTAAACTGTTGGGTTCTAGAAAGTGATAAATTAAAACGTACTGGTTTTTTACCTCCTAACCAAGGTTCTGCAAAATTTAAACTATATACTCTATAGGTTTTACTTGCCTGTAAACGCAAAGCAAAAGTCTGCCCATCTCCCATAGGAACCGGCTTATATTCTTCTCCTTTAAATAAGTTCTTTATAGAGAAATTACTAAAAGAAAGCCCTAAAGTTCCAATAAAACCTCCACCGCCATAACCACCTTGTAATTCTATTTGGCTAGATCCCGACTCTACCAAACTAAAAGCTAAATCTACAGTACCTGCATTAGGGTCTGGGTTTATTATATCTGGTTTTACTTGTTCTGCATCAAAGAAACCAAGCTGCCCTAATTCTCTAATACTTCTAATAATATCGGATTTATTATAACGTTGTCCTGGTCTTGTTCTTAATTCTCTAAAGATAACATGATCATTAGTTTTAGCATTACCAGTAATTGTAACATGATTTAAAAAGGTCTCTTTACCTTCTATTATTCTAATTTCAAAATTAATAGTATCATTCTCTGCGGAAACCTCTACTGGGTTAATACTAGAGAATAAATATCCATTATTCTGATACAAACTAGTTACATCATTAGCATCTGGTTTAGAATCGTCTGCAATACGCTCCCTTAATAAAACACCATTATAGGTTGCTCCTTTTTTTATTCCCAATAGACGGTGTAATTGACGATCGGTGTATACACTATTACCAACAAAATCAATATCGCCAAAATAATATTTCTCTCCTTCTTCTACCTTTAATTTAACTAAGATATTATTTTCATCTATTTTCTCAATAGTATCAGACAATATACGCGCATCCCTAAATCCATTTTCCGCATATTTATCTACTAATAAATCTAAATCGTTTTTGTAATCTTCTTCTATATATTTAGATTTTTTCCAAAAACGTCCTAGCCTTTTTTTCTTAGTCTTCTTTAAAGCTTTACGAAGTTTTTTTGCTGAGAGTTGGTTATTGCCTTCAAAGACAATATCTTTTATTTTTACTTTATCTCCCTTTTTAACATTAACTACCATGCTCTGGGCATTGGTTTCTGAAGTGTCTTTTGCAGTTGCTATAGTAACAGCAGCATTTAAGTATCCTTGCTTTTTATATTTGTTCTCCAAGTAATTCTTGGAGTTAGCAATTAAACTTTGTGTTATCTTCTTTCCTTTTTTAAGATCTGTATCCTTTAGGATTTCGTCTGTTTTACGCTTTTTTATGCCATAAACAGTAACATTAGATAAAGTAGGACGCTCTATTATATTAAGCTCTAAAAACACCTGTTCTTCTTCTATATTAGTAATATAGAAGTCTATTTCACTAAAAAGCTCTAGTCCCCACAGCTTATTAATTATAGCACTAATTTGCTCCCCCGGAAGGGTAATTGGTTGTCCTACACGTAAGCCTGTGTAGGTTTTTACAGTTTGCTCATTATAACTTTGGAGGCCTGTAACCTCTAACCCTCCTAATATATATTTCTTACCATCTTCATAAGAAGCAGTTTCCTGCCCAAATGTCAATGATGAAATTATAATAAAAAGTGTTGTTAATAAAGGTGTTAGAAATATAACCTTTTTCGTTTTGCTAGTTGAGTTGTTCGCTAGTTTTTCCAAATCTTCTTTCTCTGTTCTGATAATTTTTTAATGCATCCACCAAACATTCCTCTGTGAAATCTGGCCAAAATACATCAATAAAATATAATTCTGCATATGCTATTTGCCAAAGTAAAAAATTACTTACTCTATGCTCTCCACTTGTACGTATAAGTAGGTCTACATCTGGCAAATTGTGCGTGTAAAGATGGTTATTAATAATGGTTTCATCAATACTTTCAACAGAAATTATATTATTTTTAACTTTGGTGCTTATCTCTTGAATAGCGTTTTTTAGTTCTTCCCTAGAACCATAGCTTAAAGCTAAAGTAAGGGTCATACCCGTATTTTCTTTGGTTTTAGCCATAACTTCCTCAAGTTCTTTTCTGACTTTAACAGGTAAAGCATTGATATCGCCTATTGTGTTTAATTTAACGTTATTCTTTAAAAAAGTCTTTAATTCTTTTTTTAGAGAACTAACCAATAAACGCATAAGTAGCTCTACCTCTAATTTGGGTCTATTCCAGTTTTCTGTAGAAAAAGTGTATAATGTAAGGTATTCTATCCCGATTTTTACACAACTTTCAACTGTAGCCCTTACGGTTTTTATCCCATTTTCATGACCAAATACACGCAATTTACCTTTCTCCTTTGCCCATCTACCATTACCATCCATTATTATTGCTAAATGTTTTGGTAATTGACGGCCTTTAATTTCTTCTATAGTGTTCATGTATAGTTTTACTCAAAACAATCGCCACATACTACTCTTCCAAAGGTATACGTTAATGTTACCCCCGAAAATACGTACCAATCATCACTAAAAATATTTCCAAATCTAAAAGATTCAAAATTAGAGTTTTCTGGGTTACTAGCATCTAAATTATCTGTAAAAGTATACCTAGCTCCAATTTCTGCTCCAAAAATAAGCATTTGATTTAAACGAAGTTTAAAACCAACAGTCATTGGTATTGCTAATGCCCCATCCTTTTGCCCAAAATCTTGTAATACACCTCCATTAAAATAGTTATACCTATACCTAAAATAGGTAAGCCCAGTGTACATATAAGGTGTAAATGCCGATCCTAATTTATGTAAATTATAATCTACAAAATTAAATTCTAATCCCGCGGAAGCTTCTAAAATAGAATTATCTATCACATAACCTCTTTGATTCCTAGATGGTATATTCGATTTTGCGTCATCTGCTGTAAATTGCCCATACATTACACTTGCGCGCCAAGCATATCTTTTACTCTTATTCCATTTAAAAAGTCCTCCATATGCTAATCCAGAAGGCAACAAATAACTTGTTCTCCCAACATCACCAATATTATTAGCACCACCAAGAAAAAGCCCAGCTTCATAGGTCTGTGCATTTAATCCTAGACAAGTAATAACGAAGATTACAAAAATACTTCTCTTCATAAAATTTAAAAGTTTGCAAAAAACAACAATCTCAACAGCTTAGACCAATAAATCATTGTAGTTCTGTTCTTTGAAGATAAACAGCTTTTATATGCTTTTATTGTTTATTTGGGTTCTCAATTTCTTTTATCCTCTCCCCACAATAGTTTATTGCGTAGGGTTTTTAAAAAGCTCTCCGAAGTATACTCTATCATCTTAATTGTAAAAGGAGCCTTTTTTATTTGAATCTCTGTTCCATTTTCTATAGATGCTATTCTAGAGTCTAAGGAAACCAAATGATGTTCTTCTCTTCCTGAAACCTTTAAACGCATAATAGTATCATCAGAAACAACTAATGGCCTTGCATTTAAATTATGCGGCGCAATAGGTGTTAATACTAACGATTTTGCTGTAGGCACAATTACTGGGCCACCACAACTTAAAGAATAACCCGTAGAACCAGTAGGCGTAGAAACTATAAGCCCATCTGCCCAATATGAAGTTAAAAATTCGTCATTTAAATACGTTTCTATTTTTATCATAGAAGTGGTATCTTTTCTACTTACAGTAATCTCATTTAAGGCAAAATTTAAGTTTTCAAATTCAGACTCATAACCATCCACCTTTATCTCTACTAAGCTTCTTTCTACGATTACATAATCTCCTTTAACAAACTCCTGAATTACTTTTTTAACATCTTCCTTCTTAAAAGTAGACAAAAACCCTAAACGTCCTGTATTTACACCCACTATAGGGATACCTAAATCACGAACATAGGTTGTTGCTCTTAAAATAGTACCGTCTCCACCAAAACTAATAAACATATCAAAAGAAGTATCTAAGCCCTCTTTGGATGTAAAAGTCTTATAGGTTTTTGATGCTTTTTCAGCAACCAAATTCGTATAAAAATCTTCTTCTAAATATACTTCTGCGGATTCTTTCTGAAGTTCTTGCAATAACTCTAAAACATACTCCAGAGCATTATCTTGATATGTTAAACCATAAATGGCAACTTTCATTTTTTAAACGTTTAAATATTTATCCAAATAATCAGAACGACCCTTTAAATCTTCTAAAAATTTATCATCACTATTTCCAAAAACAATATTATAATTATATCGTCTAAAGGTTTGTACTACATCACTAAAGTTAGCCGTACTAATTTTAATGGTTACTTGCACCACATCATTAGTCATATCCGTAATAAACCCACCGATAAATTTAGCATTATTACTTTCTACAATTTGCGCAATTTCACTAAAAGAATAATCTTTAACTCCTTTAGCAATAACCAATATATTTCCTGGATCCGTAAAAAATGGTGTATCTATAAAAACACCTACCACATCGGTAAGGTCATAATAACCCAACACCTTTTCATTCTCATCTAAAACAGGTGACAAATTTGCTTCATTACGAGCAAAACCTTCTAAAACATCGAGCCAATTAGCGTCTTTTCTAGTAAAAAAGTTATCTAAATTATAGCGATAGCCTTCAATCTTCTCATCCACCTTAAGATTCTCTAAATCATTTTCACTTAGAACACCTAAATACCTCCCATTCTCTGTAACAGCTACATGTGAATAGGTTGTTGCTTCAAAAAATTGAATAACTTCTTTCATAGAATCTTCAACCTTAAAAACAGGAATACCGGATAATATATGGGTCTGAATTTGCATATCTTTAAATATAACGCAAAATACTAATTTAAAATATTAAAAGGGATGCCTAATTTGTATTTTTGCAATGCTATAAATCAAAAAAGATAGTATGACTAAACTAAGTGTTAACATAAATAAAATTGCAACTTTAAGAAATTCTCGAGGAGGCAATGTTCCTAACTTATTAAAAGTAGCAAAGGACATAGAAAATTTTGGAGCGGAAGGCATAACCATTCACCCAAGACCAGACGAGAGGCACATTCGCTACCAAGACGCAATAGACCTTAAAAACATTGTAAGCACCGAATACAATATAGAAGGCAACCCTATTAAGAAATTCATAGATTTAGTTTTAAGCATACAACCCACTCAAGTTACATTGGTGCCAGATGCTGTAGACGCACTAACATCTAATGCCGGCTGGGACACTATTAAAAACGAATCCTTTTTAACAGATGTAATTTCTACATTCAAAGAAAACAATATAAGAACCTCCATTTTTGTAGACCCAGAATCTAGAATGATAGAAGGTGCTGCTAAAGTTGGTGCCGACCGAATAGAACTATACACCGAAAGTTATGCAGAAGGGTATGCCAACAACAATTTAGATAGCATAATTCCTTTTACTGAGGCAGCCATACTAGCTCAAAAACTAGGCTTAGGCATAAATGCTGGCCACGATTTAAGCTTAGACAATATAAAATATTTTAAAGAGAAGGTTCCTAATCTTTTAGAAGTATCTATAGGCCACGCGCTAATTAGCGAATCTCTTTATTTAGGATTAGAAAATGTGGTAAACATGTATTTAAACAAACTAAAATGAAACAATTACTACATTCCAAAATAATAGGAGAAGGCGAACCTATATGCATTTTACATGGTTTTTTGGGAATGTCTGACAACTGGAAAACTCTAGGCAGCCAATATGCTAATGAAGGTATGCAGGTACATCTTATTGACCAAAGAAATCACGGCAAGAGCTTCCATGCAGACAATTTTAACTACGACATACTAACTGAAGATCTAAAACACTATTTAGAATACCACAACATAGAAAAAACCATATTGCTTGGGCATTCTATGGGAGGCAAAACTGTAATGCAATTTGCTTGTTCCTACCCTAGTATGACCAAAAAACTTATTGTTGCAGATATTGCTCCAAAGTTCTATCCTCCGCACCACCAAACAATCATAGACGGCTTAAATTTGGTTACCAAAGAAGGTTTAACCTCTAGAAAAGAGACAGACACCAATTTAGCCAAATACATTCCAGAATTTGGCATTAGGCAATTTTTACTAAAAAACCTATACTGGGAAGAAAAAGGAAAATTAGGGTTTCGTTTCAACCTTAAAGTATTAAGTACTAAAATGGAAGAAATTGGAGAAAACATAAGTAATTCTGATACTTATACCGGACCAACCTTATTTTTAAGAGGAGATAAGTCTGAATATGTTATGCCTAATGATTCTCTGGAAATTAAGACCCATTTTCCAAATGCCATTATCGAAACTATTGACAATGCTGGGCATTGGCTACATGCAGAAAACCCAAAACAATTTTTCAGCAAATCTTTATTATTCATAAATCAGCAATAAAAGCTTTATTTTATTATGCATGCATAACTTTTTCACCTCATCTGTTGCTTTTCTCGTAAATTTAATTATTTTTGATACGATTATTTAACGACACTTAAACTTAACTAACTCCTTATACTAATGAAAAAGAATTTAGCAATACTTGCGCTTACTAGTCTTTTTTTTGCTTCTTGTAGTAATGACGATGATGCAGAAGGAACTATCCCAGCAGAACCAACACCAGTTACTTACACTAGTGGCTCTGCTGATTTTAGTAACTATGTTTCCGTAGGAAATTCACTAACCGCAGGGTATTCTGATTCTGCATTATTCATAGATGGGCAAGTAGCTTCTTACCCTAATATGCTGGCTTCAAATTTTAAATTAGTTGGTGGCGGAGAGTTTAACATTCCATTTATGGCTGACAACCTTGGAGGCGCCACTCTTGGAGGAACTGAAATATTAGGAAATAGACTTTTTCTTGATTTTTCTAAAGTTCTTGAAGATGGTGATAAACCAAGCCCAGAACCTGTTGATGGAACAGGAACAACAGAAATAAGCACTATTTTAAGCGGCTCTTTTAATAACATGGGAGTTCCTGGAGCAAAAAGCTACCATTTATTAGTTCCAGGATATGGTAATGTTGGCGGTGTACTTTTAGGCTTAGCTAATCCGTATTTTGTTCGTTTTGCCTCTAGCCCAGGAGCATCTGTTTTAGGAGATGCCGTATCTCAAAACCCAACTTTCTTTTCTTTATGGATAGGAAACAATGATATACTAGGGTATGCAACTTCTGGAGGAGACGGGGTAAACCAATTAGGAAATCCTGTTTGGAGCACATACGGAAGTAATGACATTACAGACCCAACAGCATTTGCTGGAATCTACAGCACATTACTTCAAGAATTAACAGCTGGCGGAGCAAAAGGCGTTGTAGCTAACTTACCAGACGTAACCACAATACCTTATTTTACAACCGTTCCTCACAACCCAGTACCACTAAACGAAGCAACAGCTACCTTATTAAATGGAGCTTACGCACAATATAATGGCGGCTTAGCTCAATTACAATTGGGTGGAGCTATCACAAGTGAAGAACTTGCCGCAAGAACTATTTCTTTTGCTGCAGGCGCAACTAACGCAGTTGTTCTTATAGATGAAAGCTTAACAGATTTAACAAGCTTTAACCCTGCATTAGTAAACATGAGACAAGCTACAGCCGATGACTTAATAGTACTAACCGCACGTTCATTTATTGGAAGTTTAGCAGACCCAAGCAACCCTACTTCTATTAACGGAGTAGCAATTCCTTTAGCTGACAAATGGGTATTAACACCAGACGAACAAGACGAAATAGCCGTTGCAACAACAGCATTCAATCAAACTATATCTGATTTAGCGACACAATTTGATTTAGCTTTTGTAGATGCCAATACGTACTTAACCAAAATCGCAACAGAAGGACAACCATTATCAGATGGTAGTACCGTAACTGCAACTTACGGAACAGGCGGGGGATTTTCTTTAGACGGTGTTCATCCATCACCTAGGGGTTACGCTCTTTTATCTCTTTTATTTATAGATGCAATTAATACAAAATACGGTTCTGATTTACCTGGAGTAAATCCATTAGAATACAAAGGATTATATATTAACTAACAAAATAAATACGTAATTTTATAGGGCACCAATACTGGTGCCCTTTTTTGTTTAAAATTACTTTTATGAAACGTATATTAAGACTCCTTTTAAGTGCCCTAGCAGTTATATTACTAGCTCAAATTTTACCAAACGTAGGAATAGACAATTATGTAACTGCCATAATAGTTGCATTAGTCCTTAGTTTACTAAATTTTATAGTAAAACCTATATTAATAATTTTTACACTCCCAGTAACCATACTTACTTTTGGCCTTTTCCTTTTATTTATTAACGCCTTTATCATTCTTCTTGCCGATTATTTAATAGATGGCTTTTACGTAAGTGGTATCTGGTCTGCGTTAATTTTTAGCCTCCTTTTATCCATTTTACAATCTATTCTATTCACTTTCCTCAAAGAAGACAAGTAAAACCCAACTTAAGGTTTGGGATTCAGAGATTTAAAAAGTTGTTGAACTATATAAAATGTAGTACTTTTGCGTCCCATTTTATTTATGCAAAAATAGATTCAAGAATGAATATCACAAAAGAGCAGATAGACGATTTAAATGCTGTTGTAAAAGTAGCCATTACAAAGAACGACTACCAAGACAAAGTAGAGAGTATCTTAAAAGACCATAGAAAACAAGCCAATATCCCTGGATTTAGAAAAGGACAAGTTCCTATGGGTCTCATAAAAAAGCAGTATGGAAAGGCTGTTTTAGTTGACGAAGTAAACAAACTTATCCAAGAAAGCCTTAACAAATACCTTACCGAAGAAAAGTTAGATGTTCTTGGTAACCCGTTACCAAAACAACAAGAAAGTTTTGATTGGAATCAAGATGATTTTAATTTTGAATTTGAATTAGGATTAGCTCCTAACTTTGAAGTTGCTTTAAAAACTAAAAAAGCAATTACTAGCTACAAAATTGTTGCCGATGACAAAATGGTTAACGAACAAGTAGAACGTATTGCAAAACAATACGGAAAACTAGTTAACAAAGAAGAAGCTAGTAAAAAAGATGAAGTTACCGGTACTTTTTCTAATGAAGAAGAGGCTATAAATAATAAAGCTACTTTAGAATTAGATAAAATAAAAGCAAAAAAAGCGACGGATGCTTTAGTTGGAAAAAAAGTAGGAGATGTTGTTGTCTTAAAAACTAAAGGCCTTTTAAAAGAAGAGCATTTATTAGCTAGCACTTTAGGTCTGGATGCTGATAAAGCTAAAGATTTAGACATTGAAGTTTCTTTCACTATAGAAGAAATAAATGAAAGAGAACCTGCTGCATTAGATCAGGAATTATTCGACAAGCTTTTTGGAAAAGACGAAGTTACTTCTGAAAAAGAATTAAAAGCAAAAATTAAAGAAGATTCCGAAAAGCAGTTTGAACAACAAGCAGATCAAAAATTGCTTAATGACATTACAGAATACTTCATTGATAACACAAAATTTGAACTTCCTTCCAACTTTTTAACTAAGTGGATACAATCTACTGGAGAAAAACCGTTAACAGATGAGGAAGCTAACGAAGAGTTTCAAAAATCTGAAAAAGGATTACGCTACCAACTGATTGAAGGAAAAATCATTAAAGACAATGATATTCAAATTCAATTTGATGAGTTAAAAGAATTTGCCAAAGGATTTATAAAAAGTCAAATGGCACAATTTGGACAACTAAATCCTCAGGAAGAAGAATTAGATAATATTGCAACTAGAGTTTTAAGCAACCAAGACGAAGTTAAAAGACTATCTGAACAACTAATGAGTCAAAAATTACTTTCTCTTTATAAAGAAAAAGTAAACTTGAAGACTAAAGAAATGACATACGAAAACTTCGTTAAAGAAGTTTACGGGTAAGTTTTGCATAAAATAAATAAGTATCTTTACGGTGCCGGAAATTTATTTTCGGCACCTTTTTTTACCTATAAAGTTGAATAAATATCGATTATGGATTACGGAAAAGAATTTAAGAATTACGCTATAAACCATCAAGGGATTAACAGCATGTACTATGACAAAATCATGAGTAGCATGTACCCAACAAATATGACCCCAAACATTATTGAGGAAAGACAGTTAAACGCAATTGCGATGGATGTTTTCTCGAGACTAATGATGGATCGTATCATATTTTTAGGAACAGGTATAAATGATCAAGTTGCTAATATCGTGCAAGCGCAATTATTATTCTTAGAAAGCGCTGATGCATCGAAAGATATTCAGATATATATCAACTCTCCTGGAGGAAGTGTTTATGCTGGTTTAGGTATTTATGATACAATGCAATTTATTAAGCCAGACGTAGCAACTATTTGCACAGGCATGGCTGCTTCTATGGGCGCTGTTCTTTTATGTGCAGGTGAAAAAGGAAAACGTAGTGGTTTAACACACTCCCGCGTAATGATACACCAACCAATGGGAGGAGCTCAAGGACAAGCAAGTGACATAGAAATTACAGCTAGAGAAATACTTAAATTAAAGGAAGAATTATACGAAATAATTGCACAACATTCTGGGCAAACAATAGACAAAGTTCACGATGATAGTGACCGTGATTATTGGATGAAGGCAGATGAAGCTAAAAAATATGGAATGATTGATGAAATTTTAGTTAGGGATAAATAATAATATCGACTAAAGAAAAATCGCACTTCCTATTTAATAGGATTGAACCAAAACATAAAATCTTTCGTTAAACAAAAAGAAAGATATCGAATAATATGGCAAAAGAAAATTTAGAATGTTCATTTTGTGGCCGTAAAAAGCCAGAGACCAACCTTTTAATTGCTGGTTTAGATGCGCATATCTGTGACAGATGTATTGAACAGGCTCATGGTATTGTTGCTGAAGAATCTAAGCAAACAAAAAACGATGACCTTTCTAGCGAACTTATATTAAAAAAACCTTTAGATATAAAAGAATTTTTAGACACTTTTATAATTGGACAAGAACGCACTAAAAAAGTAATGTCTGTAGCTGTATACAATCATTACAAAAGATTACTACAGCCTTCTTCTAAAGAAGATGATATAGAAATACAAAAAAGTAATATTATAATGGTTGGCCAAACAGGTACAGGAAAAACCTTAATGGCAAAAACCATTGCTAAAATGCTTAATGTACCCTTGGCTATAGTTGATGCAACTGTATTAACAGAAGCTGGTTATGTTGGAGAAGATGTAGAAAGTATTTTAACTCGTCTTTTACAAGCTGCCGACTACAATTTAGAAAAAGCAGAACGAGGTATTGTATTTATTGATGAAATAGATAAAATTGCTCGTAAAGGCGACAATCCTTCTATAACTAGAGATGTTTCTGGAGAAGGCGTTCAACAAGGCCTTCTTAAATTGCTAGAAGGAACCGTTGTTAATGTACCACCCAAAGGAGGCAGAAAGCATCCTGACCAAAAATTCATTGAAGTAAATACTGAAAATATCTTATTTATCGCTGGTGGTGCCTTTGATGGTATCGAAAGAGCAATAACGAAGCGCCTAAACATGCAAGCGGTTGGATATAGCGCTTCTAAAGCTGACGAACAGCTAGATGAAGCTAATATTCTTCAATATATAATTCCAAAGGATTTAAAAGAATTTGGATTAATACCCGAAATTATAGGAAGACTTCCTGTGTTAACACACATGAACCCTTTAGATAAAAAAACACTAAGGGCTATTCTTACGGAACCTAAAAACGCCATTATAAAACAGTATGAAAAGCTGTTCGAGATGGACAATATATCTTTCACCATAACGGATCAGGCTTTGGACTATATTGTCGAAAAAGCTATAGAATACAAATTAGGCGCAAGAGGTTTACGCTCCCTATGTGAAGCTATATTTACGGATGCGATGTTTGAATTACCTAGTAGTGATAAAAAAGAGTTTAAGGTTACAAAACCTTATGCTGAGAAAAAGATATCGTTCGACACTATTAAAAAACTAAAAGCCGTTTCTTAAATAAGAACCTATAGTATAGATACAAAAAAAGCGAAGAATTAATTCTTCGCTTTTTTTGTATCTATACTTTTCTAGTACTAAACCACTTTTTTACTTTTGTTTGGTAGCTTTGTTACCTGATCCAATAAGTCTTGACAGACTTTTCTAATAATTTTTTCATCGGTATACATAGTGTGTCCAAAATTATCAATATTCTCTATTTCTACACCTAATTTCTCTCCCCAATCCAAAGAAGGTCTATACGCATCATTCTTTCCGAAAATTAACCTTGCAGGCACTTCTGGCCTTTTATCTTCCATTCGGATTCTAGTTGCCGAAATAGCATATAAAGATTTGATAGGCAAACCTAAATTTGCAGCTTTCCAAGCAATAGTACCTCCTGTACTAAACGCTAAATAATGACTGGCAACCTTTTCCTTCTTTACTAAATGTGCAACAGCAGTATCTATTCCCCCATCAACAAAGGCCTTATGAATATTTTCTCCTGAATTTACTTTTAAATCTAGATTAGCTAATTGCTGACTATCATAAAAAACAATATCAAAATATTGTTGAAGATAACCAAGGTAGGATGTTATCCAAAGCCCCTTTTTTGCCCCCCACATATCTGATATAATAACTAGTCTTTCTGCCATTTTTTGTTATTTAAAATTAATAGTTCTATAGTGTCTAGAACTCTAATATCTACATTAAACGACAGATATAGGTATTTAATTGTTCATCTGAAGCAATTCATCGATATACAATCTCTTATTCGACAATCTAGGTATCTTATGCTGTCCACCTAACTTATCCTTAGATTTTAACCAATCGTTAAACAAATTTTCCCTAGCAATATTAACTATTGGCATTTTAAGTGTACTATTATTATACCTCTTTGCCTCGTAGTCAGAATTCAAAGATTTTAAAGCATTATCCAAAAATTCTGTAAAGTAATCTAATTGTTCTGGAGCCTTTCTAAATTCAATTATCCACTCATGGGCTCCTTTCTCTTTTCCTGACATAAAAACTGGCGCTGCAGTATAATCTTTAATTTCTGCCCCAGTCTTAGCACAAACACTTTTTAACGCCTCTTCTGCATTTTCTATAATCAATTCTTCGCCAAATACATTAATATGATGTTTTGTCCTACCTGTTACCTTAATCCTATAAGGACTTACAGAAGTAAAACGAACCGTGTCACCAATCTTATACCTCCATAAACCAGAGTTGGTTGTTATAACAATAGCATAATTCTTATTTAGCCTAACTTCCCATAAAGGAATTGCATGTTGCTCTATAGTCCCATAAGTTTCCATAGGAATAAACTCATAAAAAATACCATAATCTAACATCAACAAAAGGTCCTTCTCATAGTTAGAATCCTGAATAGCAAAGAAACCTTCTGAAGCGTTATAAATTTCATAATACTTAAAACTCTTTCTAGGAAACAAATTTTGATACTGATCCATATAAGGACTAAAACTAACTCCCCCATGAAAATAAACCTCTAGATTTTCCCAAACCTGAAAAAGGTGTTCTTTTCCTGTTTCTTCTAATACATTATTTAAAAGAACCAACATCCAGGAAGGTACTCCGGCCAAACTAGTTACATTCTCTTGCGTGGTTTCATTTATTATTGCTCTCAACTTAGATTCCCATTCGCTCATTAAAGAAACTTTACTACTAGGCGTGCTACTAAACTCAGCCCATAAAGGCATATTATCTATTAAAATAGCAGATAAATCTCCAAAAAAAGAACCATTATCTTCATATAACTCTTTACTACCCCCTAACCGCAAACTTTTACCCGTGAATAATTGCGAATTTTCATTATTGTTTAAATACAGACACAACAAATCTTTTCCTGATTTGTAATGACAATCTTCCAAAGCTTCTGAACTAACTGGAATAAATTTGCTTTTAGCATTTGTAGTACCACTACTTTTAGCAAACCATTTTATAGATGTTGGCCAAAATAAATTTTGCTCTCCTTTTCTTGTTCGTTCTATTATAGGCTCTACATCTTCATAAGAAACTATAGGCACTCTTTCCCTAAAAGTTTGATATTTGTGTATGGATTCAAAATTATACTTTTTTCCTATTTCTGTATCTTCGGCAAACTCTAATAATTGATTTAAAACCTCGGTCTGTACTTCTGCTGGGTACTTTACAAAAAGCTCTATTTGATGAAACCTCTTTTTTAAGAGCCAAGAAGCGATAGAATTAAATAGTGGTATTGGCATTTTTAGGTATCTTTATACTGTTTTAATTTATATCCATTTTTAATATACAAATTCACTCTAAAAATAGCTTTAAAAGTTATCATTTTCAAATAGATTTATCAATAAGATTATATATTATGCAGTACCAAGGTGTTTTAAAAAAAATGCAAACAGAAATAGGGTCTCCGATTCAATATTACTTAATTTTTGATTCTGATTTTTTAAACATTAATCAAGTACTAGATAAAAATCTTACCATTGATTTTATTAAATACCAATGCTTAAACTGTAAAAAAGACAAACCCATCTATAGACAAGGTTTTTGTAAATCTTGTTTTTTTGAAACACCATCTGCAGGAGATTGGATTATGCGACCAGAATTAAGCACGGCTCATTTAGGTATAGAAGACCGTGATTTAGAATTTGAAAAAAAAGTGCAACTACAACCGCATATCGTTTATTTAGCAAACTCTAGCAATGTAAAAGTTGGAGTAACTAGAAAATCACAAGTTCCTACAAGATGGATAGACCAAGGTGCACATGAAGCTATTGAAATAGCAGAAGTCCCTAATCGCTACTTAGCAGGTATAGCTGAAGTTGCCTTAAAAGACCATGTAGGCGATAAAACTAATTGGCGTAAAATGCTTACCAATACTATTGATGATGAGGATCTAGTAGAATGGCGAACCAAATTAAAGCAATACATTCCTTCTGAAGTTCAACAATACCTTATAAACAACAATGCGGAAACCCATTTAGAATTCCCTGTTCTTAAATTTCCTGAGAAAGTAAAAAGTCTAAACCTCAGTAAAACGCCAAGTTATACCGGAAAATTAAAAGGAATAAAAGGACAGTATTTAATCTTTGAAGACAATACTGTTTTTAACATCCGAAGCAATGAAGGCCTTTATGTGGGGCTATCCATTAATTAGTAGAATCCTTTTTCTTTTTACCACCTAAAAGGCCGCCTAAGATATTCTTAGCCTTCTCTTTAATAACATCTTCCTCTTTTCTGGGAGCTGTTGCTGCAGAATCGGTTTTTGTTTCTAATGTGTCTTCCTTAGTGCTATTCCCTAAAATTCCACCTAAAACATTTTTTACGCTTTCTGTGGTTTTATTTCCGGATTGCGCACTATCGTTTTCTGCCTTGTTTCCTCCTAAAATATCAGAAAGTAAATCCTTAGCTTTATCTTTTCCTGCGTTAATTAACTTCTGCTTTTGAATGTCAATCAATTTGGCAGTTAAACTTTTAACTCCAGTAGTCATGTCCGTAGACACTTTTGGACTATTATACATACCTCCGATGTTAGCAGTAACAGGAATAGTCAACTCTTCTAAACTAGCGTCATCAATCTTAGCAATTAAACTTGTTACTTCACTTCCCAAGTATTTAGCAGGAACATCTAGTGTTGCTGTATAATTAAGGTTGCTATCAAACGTATGGCTACCTGCAATGTTTACTTTTATATCCTCATACTTTATAGAGAAAGGTTTTACTTTCACTTTTCCATCTTCAAACGATAAAGCGGTTTTTAATCCTTTTAAATCTATTTTATCTAGTTTGATAAAATTTAAAGAATTAGATAAGGAAGACATTACTTTAGCCTTCTTTGGATTAATATCATTAGCTAATAACTCTGCTAATACATCACCTGAAATAGAAGCTAAATCCGGTGTAAAATCATCTGTTAAATTTCCTGATATTTTTATATTAGAATCTATCTTTCCTTCTAATGCGCTTGCTATTGGCGCCAACACTTTAAAAAGTTCTAAAGACTTAAATGTTTCTGATATTTCTAATTTATCTAACGCTAAGAGCATATCAAAAGTAGATGTATCCTCTTTGGTAGAGACCTCACCGCTAAATCCAACTTTTCCTCCTAACATAGAAGAAGTCATACTAGACAACGTTGCTTTTTCATCATTAATTTTAAGATTTCCTTTTACATCTCTTAATTCTAGATTATCATAAAGCACCGTATTTGCATTCGCATTTATGGTACAATCTAAAAAAGAAGGAATTTTTATTCTCTCTTCAACTTCTGTAGATTCAGTTGTTTTATTTTCTGGATTAGTTCCCTCAGGTTCAGCAGGCATAAAATCGCTCAACGCAAAAGTATTAGAGTTCAAATTAAAATTACCCTCTACTTTTTCATCATTAAACATAAAACCCAATAAGTTATCTATGGTTCCATTGGCTTTAAAATCTGTCTGACCCGTTTTTCCTTCAAACCTATTGAGAGTAACCGTTTTGGGATTAAATGTTACCGAAGTAGATTTTAATTCTATTGGACTAGGCACTTCATTTGTTTTGTAAACAAAATCTTTAAGCTGTAACGTTCCTACTGTCTTTGTATTCTCATACGTTTTTTGCTCCACAGAAGCCATATCAAAAGCGGTACTAACATCTGCATTTAAAATACCTTGTAAATCTAAATCCGCAGGAACAGGGTATGCCTTAGATAAGTTACCCAAGTTCATTACTCCTTTTAAATGAGCTTGCACCTTTGTATTGCCCATTAAATTTTTAATCTGCGATACAATAGAGAATGCATCCTCATCTATCTTAAAAGATGCTTTTTTAATATCCACATAGGTATCCTCTACGATTCCCGTAGCATTGTTTATTGCTACATCTATATTTATATCTTTTACCGTTTTTGGTAAATCTGGATACCTAAAAGATGCATTATTAGAGGCGATAGTAATATTAAATTTAGGAATATGTGTATCATCTACCACACCATTAAAAGCGCCTTCTACTTTAAAGTCGCCTGTAGTTGTTACATCGGCAATATTTTTAGAATACACTTCTGGAATAAGGGCCAAAAAGTTTTTAAAATCTGAGGATGGTGTTTTAAAGGTAATATCTAACTCTTGGTTGTTTTCATTCATCTGAATAAAACCATCAAACACTAAAGGCAATTGATTTATTACCGCTTTATTCTTTAAAAAGGTATACTTACTTTTTTCTAAATCGACCCCTATAACCGCATCTAATTTTATCTTATTATTAGAAAGGTAGTTCGTAGAATCCATCACAAAGGATACCAAAGCATTGGTATGCGTATCTAACTCGGAAGTAGCCAAGGACAAATCTCCAGAACCAGAATGATTCATTTCTTTAATTCCCAGCTCCATTCCCGAAGCTTTATCTATATAATTAATTCTTGTATTGGTAATAGCATAAGAATCCATAGAGAAAGTAAAACCTGCGCTTTCTTCCGAAGAGGTATTTTCTTCCTCTCCTCCTTCTTTAGCTATATCGTAATTAGCTTCTTCCTTTTCATTCACCAAAATATTTAAAAGTGCATTGTCTACGGTAAGGCTTTTTATGCTTATAGGCTCATTAGCCTCTTTAAAAAGCTCTTTAATAGACATCTCTAGCTCTAATTCACCAGAAGAAAAAAGTGTATCCCCAGCAAAAGGCGCTTTATTGATTAAGGAAATATTTTCCAAGCTTACTTTAGCATTCGGAAAATTAGAGAATAAACTTAGATTAGCATCTTCAAAATCAAAGGTTGCATCGACACTATGATTGACTTTGTTTTTAATCACTTCTGCTATTTTGCCTTTTAACAAAAAAGGAGCCGTAATAAGAGCTACAACTACCAACAAAAAAACAATCCCTAAAATTTTAAATATTTTCTTTTTCATATATCAATGAGAATATGCAACTACAACTATAAAAAGGCATAATTATTATGCCTCCAAGTCGATTTCCTGGTTAATTACTAGTTTAAATCGCTTTCTAAAAAGATATACGAAGAAATACAGAAAAGGGGTGTCGATAAATGCTATTATTATCTTAAAAATGAAACCACTTACAACTAGCCCATAAAATAAATTCCATGGAAGCACCTTAAAAACACACAAAAGACTTACGACAGTAAAGGTGTCTATAAATTGCGATAGGAATGTAGAAAAATTGTTTCGCAACCATAAATGCCTTCCTTGGGTTATTTTTTTCCAAAAATGATATATCTGTATGTCTACAAATTGCGCCAACAAATAAGCTATCATAGATGCTAACACAGCTAGTGGTGAAAGAGCAAAAACACTATTAAAAGTAGCATCATCTATTGGTGATGCTTTTATAGCAGGAACATAATTAGCTAACAAAACTATACCCATAGAAAAGAAAGAAGCAAATATCCCTGCTACTACTATTTGGTTGGCTTTCTTTTTTCCATAAATCTCCGATATTAAATCGGTTATTAAAAAGGTAATTGGGTAAGGCAAAATACCAACGGAAATCTCAAATAAAGGTGCACCAAAAATAGTGACATTTCCAAAAGGTTGCCAATAAAAAAATTTCTGAAAAATTAAATTAGACACTACCAATGAGGTGATAAACAAAGCTCCCAGATATAAATATATTTTAAAAGCTACTTTTTTATCTAGAGCAGTCATCTACTATTTAATATTTAAAGTATAAGGCATTCTTGTTTGCACCCCTTTTTGTTCCATTGCACTTTTTATCTCTTGTAGTATAATATATGCTTCTGAACCAATTTCTTTAGCAATTATATCCTCTTTACTAAAAAGACTTGCACCGCCAAAGCCCTCCATTAATTTTTCTATTCCAGTTTTATATTTAGGAAACTTTTTAATTCCGAATTCTTCTAAATCGGCCAAGTTTGCTGCTTCTGCAATAGCATCATCTAAAGTACCTAGCTCGTCTACTAAACCAATACGTTTAGCATCTACACCACTCCACACTCTACCTTGAGCAATACTATCCGCTTGCCCCATAGAAATTCCTCTACCTTCCGAAACTCTCTCTAAGAAAGTAGTATAGGTGGTTTCTATCCCTTCTTGCACTTCTTCTCTAAAACTGTCGGTCATAGGCTCAAAAACAGAATAGCCAACAGAATTTTTATTTGTACCTACTTGCTCTGCATTTATACCAATATCGGCTGCTAATTCATTTACATTTGGCACGGTACCGAAAACGCCAATAGACCCAGTTATAGTTGTAGGTTCTGCAAATATTTTATCTGCGCCAGCGGCTATATAATAACCTCCAGAGGCTGCAACATTACCCATAGAAACCACGACAGGCTTCACTGCTTTTGCTAATTCTACTTCTCTCCAAATAATATCAGATGTTAGAGCACTACCTCCTGGCGAGTTTACACGAAGTACAATCGCTTTTACCTTTTCATCATCTCGAGCTTTAATAATAGCTTCATTAATAAGGCCCTGTCCTATAATCTCATTACTACCTTCACCGTACATTATTTCTCCTTGTGCATAAATGATAGCAACTTTATCTTTTCCTTTATACCATCTTTTAGAACTAGCATTTTTACTGTAATCCTCTAGAGATAAAAGGTTAATTTCTTCATCTAGCTCTAAACCTGTAGCCTTTTTTAATTTATTCTCATATTCATCAAAATATACTATAGCATCAATTAATCCAGACGTCCTTGCGTACTTAGGTGTTCTACCTCCCAATGTATCTGCAATAACATTAATATTACCTACAGATATACCTCTACTTACTGCAATATCTTCGACAACAGAATTCCAAACAGAGCCTATTAGCTCTTTAATCTGGGTTCTATTAGCCTCACTCATTTCATTATTCAAATAAGGTTCCACGGCACTTTTGTATTTTCCATGACGAATAACCTCCATTTTAACACCTGTTTTCTCTTGTAATTCTTTATAAAATAAAACCTCTGTTGAAAGTCCTTTAAATTCTAATATTCCTACTGGGTTAAGAAAAACAGAATCGGACACACTTGCCAAGTAATAATCTTTCTGCATATAGAAATCTCCATAAGAATAAATAAATTTTCCGTCCGATTTAAAATCTTCTAAAGCCTTTCTCATAGACTGCGTCTGCGCCCAACCCGACATTAAAAAATTATTATTTATACTTATTCCTTTAATCCTATCATCCTTCTTTGCTATTCTTATAGCATGTAAAATATCATCCAAACCCTGTGTCTTTTGGAACAAAGCACCAAATGGACTTCCTTCATTACTCCCAACATAATCACTTATTGGTTGTTGTAATTGAATTTCTAAAATGGAATTTTTCTTTACTTCAACGGTATCCTCTCCACTCCCCAGCAATGCTGCAAAAACAAAAAACATTACAAAAATTACCCCAATAGCAATAATACATCCAAGAATTGCCGCCAAAAGATTTCTTAAAAAATTCATTAAATAAGCTGTTAATATTAGCTCTCAAAGATAACCAATTGAAATTGTTTTGTTTATTTTGCCTGAAGATTATGAATAAAACAACAAACGTTTACATTTCTATTGGAAGTAACTTAGGAAAGAGACTCCATACCATACAGCAATCTATATTTTTAGTTCAAAAAAATATTGGCACAGTAACTAGTTGTTCCAATGTTTACGAATGCCCTGCTTGGGGGTTTATCGGAGAAAACTTCCTTAATGCTTGTATTCTTGTACAAACCACTCTTTCTCCTAGTGGTTTGTTAGAACAATTATTAAAAATTGAAAAAGAATTAGGTAGAGAGAGGTCTCAAAAAAATGGATACCAGTCTAGAACTATTGATTTAGATATTGTGTATTATGATTCTCTTGAAATTAAAAATAGCACATTAACCATTCCGCATCCGAAATTACAGGATCGCCTTTTTGTTTTACGTCCTTTGGCGGATATTGCCCCACAATTCTACCATCCAATATTACAAAAAGACACCAGAAACCTTATCCAGGAATGCCAAGACAAAAGCAGCTTAATAAAAACTAGTTATTCTCTTTTTTGCAATCGAAGAGATTTATTTTCTACATCACAGTTTATTTCTATTGAAGGAAATATTGGTGCTGGAAAAACTTCTTTAGCAACCAAAATATCCGAAGATTTTAATGCTAAATTAGTTTTAGAGCGATTTGCAGAAAATCCTTTTTTACCAAATTTTTACAAAGACCAATCTAGATACGCATTTCCTTTAGAAATGTCTTTTCTAGCAGATAGATACCAACAATTTTCAGATGACACCTCGCAATTCGACCTCTTTAAAGGTTTTATGATTAGTGATTATGATATTTTTAAGTCGCTCATTTTCGCCAAAGTAACGCTACAAAAAGAGGAATACGATCTGTATCGAAAAATATTCAATTTCATGTACAAAGAGGTGAAAAAACCTCAAATATATGTGTACTTATACCAAACAACAGAACGTCTTTTAGAAAACATAAAAAAACGCGGGAGAGACTACGAACAAAACATACAGACGGATTATTTAGAAAAAATAAATCGAGGTTATTTTGATTTTCTAAAAGGATATCCTAAAAAAAATAGTTTGGTAATTGATGTGAGCGAATTAGATTTTGTATCTAACAAAACAGACTACGATGTAATTATTAAAAAGATACAAGACCTTGCTATTGAGCAATTAAATTAACATAATTTTAGTGATTCTCTTGCACACTACAAATCAATTTCCGTAATTGCATGAGCATTTATGCAACTAACTAACTCAAACTTTACCCTTGGACCCAACTTTACGTTGGGTTTTTTATTGCTTGTATTTTAGAGCTAAAATCCCATATTACAACACCTGCACTTACGGCTATATTCAGTGAATGTTTGGTTCCAAATTGCGGAATTTCTATTACTCCAGAACAAACGTCTACCACTTCTTGCGAAACGCCTTTTACTTCGTTCCCAAAAACCAAAACATATTTTTCGTTAGCTTTTGCTTTAAAATTTTGTAACATAAGCGATTTCTCTGCTTGCTCAACAGCAAATGTTACGTACCCATCTGCAAGTAACTCTTTTACAATATCCAGCGTATGCTCTTTGTACTCCCAAGCAACACTCTCCGTTGCTCCTAGAGCTGTTTTATTAATATCTCTATTAGGTGGCGTTGCTGTAATACCACAGAGGTATATTTTTTCAATTAAAAAAGCATCGGAAGTTCTAAAAACAGAACCAATATTATTAAGACTTCTAATACTATCTAAAACTATTACAATCGGTGTTTTATTAGCCTTTTTAAACCCTTCCAGATCCAAACGATCTAATTCTTCATTTTTTAATTTTCGCATCTATCTATATTAATACAAAGTACTTTTTAAATTCTTTTTTTAAGTTATCCTCAAATATCAACAATACTTAAAATTCTTCGAGGAAAATACTATTTTCGTTTGGTTACAAAAATACTTTAAAAAACACCAATTGGCAGCTAAAGAAAAAACAAAAAAGGTTACCCCTTTAATGCAACAGTACAACACTATTAAGACAAAGTACCCAGATGCTTTGCTGCTTTTTAGAGTTGGCGATTTTTACGAAACCTTTGGAGAAGACGCTATTAAAGCATCTAAAATATTAGGTATTACACTAACACACAGAAACAATGGTGGCGAAAAAATGGAACTTGCAGGGTTTCCGCATCATTCCGTAAATACCTATTTACCAAAACTTGTTAAGGCTGGGCAAAGAGTTGCTATTTGCGACCAATTAGAAGACCCAAAACAAACAAAAACGATTGTCAAAAGAGGAGTTACAGAACTGGTAACGCCTGGAGTAGCTTTAAATGATGATATATTAAATGCCAAAACCAACAACTTTTTATGTGCGGTTCATTTTGGTAGGAAAAAACTAGGTGTTGCTTTTGTAGACATTTCTACTGGAGAGTTTTTAACATCCGAAGGAAATGAAGAACAGATTGATAAGCTTTTACAAAATTTTGCACCTAACGAAATACTCGTATCTAAAGCACATAAAAAAGAATTTTTAGATGTCTTTGGAACACAATTTCATACTTTTTTCATGGAAGATTGGGTCTTTCAAGAAGATTACACCAAAGAAACCCTAACCAACCATTTTAAAACAAATACGCTGAAAGGTTTTGGGATTGACCACCTTGCCAATGGGATTATTGCTTCTGGAGTAGTTTTACATTATTTATCCGAAACGCAACACAACCAATTACAGCATATTAATAAGCTACAACGTATTGCGCAAGACGAATACATTTGGATGGATAGGTTTACCATTAAGAACTTAGAACTTTACCATTCTCATAACGTAAATGCAGTTACCCTATTAGATGTAATAGACAGAACTATTTCTCCTATGGGAGGAAGAATGATAAAGCGCTGGCTAGCACTTCCGCTTAAAAACATAGAACGCATACGAAAAAGGCATGCCGTTATTACTCATTTATCTAAACAAGAAGAAGACTTAGATAAATTGCAACATTGGATTAAGCAGATGGGCGATTTAGAACGTTTAATATCTAAAGTTTCTACTGGCAAAGTAAACCCTAGAGAAATTATTCAACTAAAGAATTCTCTGGAAGCTATTGTGCCGTTAAAGCAACTTGCAAAAAACTCCAAAAACGAAGCCTTAAATCTTATCGGAGATCAATTACATGAATGCGATTTACTACGTAGCAAAATAAAAGAAATGCTAAGCGAAGAAGCTCCTGTAAACATCTTAAAAGGGAATGCTATTGCAAAAGGGTACTCGGAAGAGTTAGATGAACTTAGAGGACTTGCTTTTTCTGGCAAGGAGTATTTAGATAATATGCTCGCAAGAGAAACGGAACGAACCGGAATTAGTTCTTTAAAAATAGCATCGAACAACGTGTTTGGTTATTATATAGAAGTTCGTAATACACATAAAGACAAAGTTCCAGAAGAATGGATACGCAAACAAACCCTTGTTAATGCGGAACGCTATATTACGGAAGAACTAAAAGAATATGAAGGAAAAATATTAGGTGCAGAAGAACGCATTCACACCTTAGAACAACAACTCTTTTCGCAACTCATCGTTTGGATGCAAGAATACATTGCTCCTGTACAAAACAATGCACAATTAATAGCACAGTTAGATTGTCTTTGCGGTTTTACTCAGCTAGCAAAAGAGAACCAATATGTTTTACCTATTATAAATGACACCACAGATTTATCTATAATCAATGGAAGACACCCAGTTATTGAAAAACAATTACCTCTTGGAGAGGCCTATATTGCCAATAGTGTTCATTTAGACAGAACCCAGCAGCAAATAATAATGATTACCGGGCCAAACATGAGTGGTAAGTCTGCCATCTTAAGGCAAACAGCCTTAATTGTCTTATTAGCACAAATGGGAAGCTTTGTACCCGCAGAATCTGCTACAATTGGCTTAGTAGATAAAATATTTACCCGAGTTGGCGCAAGTGACAACATATCTATGGGCGAATCTACTTTTATGGTAGAAATGAATGAAACCGCCTCTATCTTAAATAACCTTTCTGAACGTAGTTTGGTATTGCTAGATGAAATAGGTCGAGGTACGAGTACCTATGATGGTATTTCTATTGCATGGGCTATTTCTGAATATTTACACGAGCACCCAGCAAAAGCAAAAACTTTATTTGCCACGCATTATCACGAATTAAATGAAATGTGTAATACGTTCGAACGTATCAAAAATTATAATGTTTCTGTAAAAGAACTAAAGGACAACGTTCTATTTTTGCGTAAACTTACCCCCGGAGGAAGCGAACATAGTTTTGGAATACACGTAGCAAAGATGGCAGGAATGCCACAACAAGTCATTTTAAAAGCAAATAAAATTCTAAAAAAACTAGAAAAATCGCATTCTAGTGAAGAACTTACAGATAAATTACAATCGGCTCAAGATGAAATGCAGTTGAGTTTCTTTAATTTAGATGATCCATTACTGGAACAAATAAAAGAGGAAATCACTCATTTAGACATAGATACGTTAACACCGGTAGAAGCCTTAATGAAGTTAAATGAAATAAAGCGACTGCTTGTAAAAAAGAAGAAAGCCTCCTCTTAAAAAAAAATCTATTTTTTTCTTAAAAATTACTTTGCAATTTATATAATTATCTTAAATTTGCACCCGCATCTGGAAACAGATACTCGTTCTTTAACACAATGCGAAAGTAGCTCAGGGGTAGAGCATCACCTTGCCAAGGTGGAGGTCGAGGGTTCGAATCCCTTTTTTCGCTCATTATAATATTACCAATTGGCTGTTATTTATAGCAGTACAGGCTCGAGTGGTGGAATTGGTAGACACGTTGGACTTAAAATCCAATGGACATTAGTCCGTATGGGTTCAAGTCCCATCTCGAGTACATAGAAAAACCTCAACATCTTAATTATTAGATAGTTGAGGTTTTTTATTTATTGTTCTGCCAACCATTTGCCAACCATTTGCAAAAACATACAATTTTACTTTTTCTATAGGACTTATTTTATCACATACGTGCGTAATGACTTTAGAAAAACCTTACCCCTTTTATTTTTATCGTCGTTTTATCGTCGTTTCAAATTAAATAAAAGACTAAAATTTGCTTGTGCCAAATAAGTTGATTTGATATTCTGGGTATGTTCTTTGGCATTAGGTTTTACCTCCCCCTTTTGCCAATTTATGACCGTTTTACGACCGTTACAATTCGTAACCATTATATATAAATATGGTTATAAATTGTAAGTGTTACACTCACCCCCTCTTTTGTTTTTAATAGTTACCCTTTAATTTAATAAGTATTATCAAACAGTACCGTTTGTTGTGTAATAGGTATATTATTATAGTATCGGTTTCTTATTTGTTTACTCATCATATCAAAAATAGTTTTTTCATACCTATTTGATTGTCCTGTGAGTAATTTTTCTTTGAGTTCATCAAACTTGATTTTATTGGTTTTATGTAGATGTTTTAACCCTGTATTTGATAGTAGGCTCGCCCCTTCTTTTTGCATTGAAATATCCATACCAGTAATGGGGCATACTCTATTATCGAGAACGGTAACTATTCCCCCTTTATCTAATGGTGAATAGTTACCGTTCTCATTTTTCTTTGGGGGTGGTGAATAGTTACCGTTCTCGATAAATAACAAGTTCAGTTTTTCGGCTATTACTTTGGTAAATTCTCTATTGATATTGTACCCAGTTTTATCAAGATATTTAAAGTATAATTTCTTTTTTTCGTTAAAAGCATGACTACGTTTTTGGTTAATTGTTTCATACCAAAAACCACTATTTGAATACTTATCGAGTTGGTTCTGTTCTCTATTGTTGAGGTTTTCAATATTTGGTTTTGGGTCAATTATCAAAACATTGTGCGAAGCCTTTAAAATATCATCTTTTAGGTTTTGATAAATACCAGGCGTTATTAGGTCGCCAATAGTGTAAATACCTAGTGCTTTTATTTTTTTTGATTTCTTTGTTTTTACCTCAAATCTTTGTGTATTTCTATTGCAATAATCGGGAAACTCAAAGCCTTTAGAGTAAAACTTAATCATCAAATATTTATCAGGTAACCCCGTTGAAGGATTAAATTTTATTGCTTTTTTGCTGTATCGTTGGTCTGCATCTTGAATGAATTGGTTTCTTGAATGGTATGAGTTAAAACTTATCAACTCTTTGCCGTACCCCTCTAAAATGAAGTTAAGCCCGTATTCAAGATTATTGATAGGGTACTTTTCAAAGTCTTTAATTTCAAAGAGTTCAATGAATCGAGTAATTGTATTTATGCAATTGACAATATTAAAATCGTTGGCGTTGTGTAAATTGTTATTGTACCAGTAATGGGGCTTAAAACCTAAAACTATGCGTTCTTTGCCCTCTTTGTCTGCATTAGGTGCGTGTGGTTCTTTTCGGAAAGTTATACCTTCAAATTCCTTTGTTTGCTTTTGGTAGATTTCACCAGTTAAATCACTTCGTTTTTGTATATCATTTTTAAAGCAAAGCAAAGGATTTGCCCAAAGTTTTTGTACTTCGTCTTTATCCTTGATATAGGTTTGTAGATAATCAATCATTATATTTGCGTACGTTATCGTTGCCGATAACATTTGAACAAAAATTGAGGGGTGTTATGCGCACCCCTCTTTTGTTTTTAGTAGTTATCCTTTAAAAAATTCAAAAAGTCGGTTATACGTCTTGTATAGAAGTTGGGGAAAAACAAAACTTTCAGTTTATCATCTTGAAACTTAAACCAAACCATATTTTTTTTATCCTGTGTATCTCCGTAGAATACATCTAAATCCGCAGTTGGATATAAACCAGTAATTTGCTTACTCCACTTTTTACCCTCTCTAATCTTTAGACAATAAACATAATGAGCCTTAGAAAACCCTCTATTGATACTAATGTTTAACTTTTCACTTAGCACCTCATCACCTGTAATTAGATTGTAGTGTCTTACCTCTTTGAAGTTTGCCCCCTTGTCTTTCTCAAAAACTATAATTGACGGCATCGGTATCGTTGCCATTGTACTAAAGTGCTGTAAAGGCTTGTTCTATTTCCGAACGTTTGTAGTACACTTTTCCAGAAATACCGTAGGATTTCAAACGTCCTTTTTTTGTCCAGTTCCACAAACTAGATAGGTTGATTTTTAAAAGGTCTGCGGTTTCCTTTCGGCTTAGATACTCCTCTGGTGTCTTTGGTTCAAAACTCTTTTTGAGTTCGTCTAACTGTTTTTTGAAGTCGTTAGAAATTGCCGTTAATTGTTGTTCGGGACTTATTCCGATAAATTGTAGTTGTTCCATCTTTAAACATTATTTGAGTTAAACAATGTTCAAATATCAATCTGTTTAGAGATGGAGGGTACTCCTAAAAATTCCCCTAAATTGTTTATTATAGTTTATTTAAATAGTTTTTAACCTCATCTATGTGCTTGTAGGATGTGAATCTAAATATGTTTTCTGTAGTATTTGGATCTAATGTTTTAATATTCCCCCTAACCCCTCTAAGGTCAGCGTTTAGTAATTTAGATATAATTTTATTTCGTTTGGTTTGGGTTGCATTTTTAAAATAGTCCAATTCAAAAAAACCTATTTCATTTAAAAGTGCTATTTGATGAGGTAGACTAATCTTATTGTTGTCTTTCTCAACCTCTGGTAATCCTTCACCCTTTATCTTTTGTTCAATCCACTCAATTCCATTTTCAGCATCAAATAAATAATTCTGATGCATTTTATTTGCTTCATCGAGTTTGGCTTCATAATTCGACAATGTGTTCTTATCCTTTTCGGATTTAACTAGGTGATTAGCATTTTTGATTATTTCATCATTTCCAATTAGGCTGTTTTCGCGTAGTGCCTTAAGGTTTTTAAACTTTTGCAACTGGTAGTTAAGGAAATTATGCTCGCTTGCTTTTGGATAATCTTTAATGAATTCTTTTAATAAAAAATCATAATTAGATACAAAACCTTGAATATCGCCAGCATCCCAGATATATTTTAAATACCTAAAATCTTTATTTTCTTTTTCTAACATTTGAACAGTATTTTAATCGTTGCCTTATTAAATATATAATAATTTCAAATAAATTTTTTCTACATTAAAGCCACCTCACTATAGATTACCTTTCCATTTTCAGTAAGATATAAGCATTCACTACGATTTAGCGTGTCTATTCTGTAAGTGTCATTCGGAATGTACTCCTTTAACTTTAAAAGTAAACAAAGATGCTGTTTGGCTATACTATCTTTTGTAGATGTTTCAAAGGCTAGTGATTCTAATTCATTATAACTTATTGGTCTTTGTACTGGATTATTCTTTAAAATTGTGAACATCTATATTGCTTTATTGGTTAATACTTTAAGTTGAGGTTCTTTTTTGTTTTTAAGTTCTTGCAATTTGTAGAAATCTGCAATTTGTTGCGCATAGTCCAAACTGTCTTTACCAATGTAATTAGATAGCATCTTTTCAGAAGTATGCGAGGTTATACTCATAATTAAAGGCGTTGGTAATATTCCGTAAAGATTTGAAGCAAACGAACGACGGCATACGTGCGATGCCATTAACTCCCATTTAGGATAAACCCCCTCAATTTTTCTTTTGTGCTTGTTACCCTCCCCCTTTTTGGTAACCGTAATCTTACCGCCCTTTATCATTTCGTTTATTTCGGCTATCTCGCAAACTTTCTTAATATACTTATTGAATTTTTGAATTGATATTTTATAGGGTAGACCGCCTTTTAAAATCTCTTTGGTGGTATCTAGTACAGGAATCGTAACATTTTTACCTGTTTTTTGCTGCTTTAGTTCTATTACTTCTAAATTACCACGAGTAACAAAGTTTGACTCATTCAATTTCAGTAAGTCGCCCCCTCTTTGCCCTATATTACAACCCAATAACAACCATTTACGAGCGTTTTTATGTGATTCATTTATAAGTTTAGCCTTTTTAATTTGCCCCAGTTCTAAAGGACTTAAAAAGATTATGTTTTCATTACTCACTTTACTACTAGCCATACCCCGATAACTTTTACTTGTTTCGATTCCGTTTAGGTCGGCATCTTTGCAAACTGTTTTCAAGTCCTCAACTTTTTTTAAGGCGGTGCTCTTTTGGTATTTCTTTTTGTGCAGCAAGAACTTTAAAAAATCAGTTCCGAATTTTATATCAACATCTTTTACTTTGTATTGTTTAGTTTTTTGAAACTCTACAATTGACACCTTTAATGATTTGTACGATACTATTCGACTTTTAGATATACCAATATCTTTTTTTGAATTTCGTCTAGTGTCGGCATTATCAATAATGTATTGTATTGCATCGGTCAATAGTTCGCTTTTACTTTCTTCATTCTTACGACTAAAGAAAACGTCTATATTGTGTTTTAGCCATTCTATACCTATTTCTATGCCGTTGCTACTGGCTTCATTACTCTTATCTAAAATGTAAATTTTAAGTTTCTGTAAGTCGGTAGATAGTTTCTTGTTTTCGGCTACGGTTTGTTTTGGTAATCCGTTTATGCTACTCCAATTTTTAGGATTAATTGAAAGCCCTGTTTTCGCTCTAGGCGTTAAACCCCGTTTTATTGAAAGTCTTAAATATATAGGGGCATTTTCTGCCTTACCAATTGGTTTAAACTTTATCGTTGCCATTATGTAGAATATTTGAACACTCAAATTTAATCAATTTTATATTCTTTGCCAACCGTTTGCCAACCGTTTTACAATTGTTTTACATTCTTTTAGATAAGTTTAGATTACTAAAATACCCTATAAATGCTTTAAACATTGTCTATTAAAGGGCGTAGACATATTCTTTGGGTCTTGTGAATTGATACAAATACAAGAGGTTGTGTTCCCATCTCGAGTACAAAGACCCTTGTTAATCTTTTGATTTTCAAGGGTTTTTCACTTTAACAATACCCTTACCCTCTTTTCATAGACACACAACCTCAACTATTCACTATATTTAAGAGTTGATTTTTTTACATGAAAAAGTTTCTATTTCGTAGTCTTACATTGGGTCAAGTATAATTTTAGGGGACTAGTAAGATTTATGCATAAATTTTGGATAGTCTGTAGAGGAAAAATGTAATGTCTCTGACTCCTCTAAACTGTGC
>NZ_JADGES010000149.1 GCF_016744255.1 Maribacter sp. | reverse complement strand
AAGGTAATTGAGAATTCGCAAAGAGATATTAATATTGCTTTTGTAAATGAGTTAGCTAAAATTTTTAATTTAATGGATATTGACACGCATGATGTGTTAGAGGCTGCGGGCACCAAATGGAACTTTCTTCCTTTTAAACCAGGACTCGTTGGTGGTCATTGTATTGGTGTAGATCCATATTATTTAGCTC
Organism: Maribacter sp.; assembly: GCF_016744255.1. Classification (GTDB taxonomy): domain Bacteria; phylum Bacteroidota; class Bacteroidia; order Flavobacteriales; family Flavobacteriaceae; genus Maribacter_B. The sequence goes on along the minus strand of NZ_JADGES010000149.1, from coordinate 5,664 downwards.
AAAAGGCTCAGGAATTTGGATACCACCCTGAAATTATTCTAGCAGGTAGACGTATGAATGATGGTATGGGAAAATATGTTGCATCAGAAATAGTAAAACTGATGGTACAAAAAGACATAAAAGTAAAAGGGTCTAAAATTTTAGTTCTCGGAATTACTTTTAAAGAAAATTGTCCAGATGTTAGAAACACCAAAGCTGTAGATGTAATTCACAATCTAGAATCGTATCATACTAATGTTTCTATATACGATCCTTGGGCCTCTCCTTCAGAAGTAGAGCACGAATACAATCTTAAAACGACAGACAAACTACCAAGCGACACATACGATGCTGTTGTTCTAACCGTTTCTCATAAAGAATTTGCGAATTTAGACATTAAAGCGCTATTAAAACCTAATGGCGTTATTTATGATGTAAAAGGCATACTTGCAGACGTTGCAGATAAAAGGTTGTAAACAACCTCTTTAATTTACAAAAAGCCCTAACCATTAAATGGTTAGGGCTTTTATTTTTTATTATTTTATTTATGGATTCCCCATAATTGTTAAAAAAGAATGTATTTCATCGAATAAATAGGCCTCTGAACGTCCAATTATTTCTTTCTTCCCGTATAACTACAGTACTCGCGTAGCAAAATTTTACAAAAAGTGCATTTCATCGAAAATAATATGGTTTATACCGATGATCTTAAAAAATTAAATATTTTTACAATCCAAATCACTAACACCATTAACAGACACCTACATTTATGAGAAATCCCCACATTAAATTTAAAAGTACATATTTGTTGTTTTCGATTTTATTTTTAATTTTTTCTTGCGCTAAGGATGCTGATCTTTTAGCAGACTATGTTATAACAGACGGAAGTGATGCTATACAAATAGAACAATTTGCATTTAACGATAATTATTCTGCCGTTCCTACAACTAGCACGGTTCTAGATGTCTTATCTAATGACAATATTAGTAATACAGACGAAGTTGAAATTACTAAAACATCGAATCCTGTAAATGGCATAGTTATTATTAATGACAACAAGACCTTAACTTATATTCCTGCAGAAGTTCCAGATACAACAACTCCAGATACAACAACTCCAGATACAACAACTCCAGATACAACAACTCCAGATACAACAACTCCAGATACAACAACTGCTGCTCCCGACACTTTTACATATACCGCAGAAGTAACTAATGATAGTGGAACTACTACACAAGAAGCAACTGTAACTATTAACACAAATACTTCTCCAGATGACAGTATCGAATATGGCACTTTAAAAGCTTTTCCAGGTGCTGAAGGTTTTGGTAAAAACGCTACAGGCGGTAGGGGCGGTATTATAGTAGAAGTAACTAATTTAAATGATAGTGGATCTGGCAGTCTTAGAGAGGCTCTTAAAATAGCACAAAAAAGAACCATAATTTTTAGAGTAGGGGGTACAATTGAATGTAAATCTTATTTAACAATACCTAAAAATGCAGGGAACCTTACTATTGCTGGACAAACAGCACCAGGTGGAGGAATTACAATTAAAGGAGCTGAATTAAGAATTCAAGCATCAAATATAATTGCTAGGCATATTAGAATACGAATGGGAAAAGGTACCTCTGGGTCTAATGTAAAAGGAATAAATATAGTAAGTTATTCTGGCAATAAAATTTCAGATGTTATTTTAGATCACGTATCTGTTTCTTGGGCAGCTGATAAAAGTATTGTTTTTGGTGAAGTCGTAGAAGCTGGTGGCAGTGTTACTAATTGTACTATTCAGAATTCAATTGTAGGAGAAGGAATTGGCAATGGGTATAATGTATTGTTATTTAGAAACGCAAGAAACATCTCTTATATAAACAATTTCAATGTTTTTAGTACTGAAAGAAACATTAGATCAAGTGTTAAAAGTAATAGTTTTGAAATGCTAAACAATTACATTTATCATTATAGAACTGGCGCCTATCCTACTTATGAAAATCAATTTGATATTATTGGAAACAATTGGGAATCTGGCTCATCAAGCCAGTCATACGAAACAATAAGACTTGAAGCTAGCTCAAACAATAGCCCTAATGCTATGATTTCATTAACCAAAGGGTACATAAATGATAATTTATATGATGGAAAAAAAGCTACAGTTTCTTCTAGCTTAAGCCCATATATAAGAAGTAGTAGGGTTCTTAATTCAGGATACAATACTTTCCCTGCATCTGAAGTTAAAAATAAAATACTCGAGATTACTGGAGCAGGTAATGGTACAACACAAGGGATAGATTCTGTAGATAAATATTTTATTAATCACGCAAAAAACGGTACTGGTTCCAGAAGAACCAATATTAATGATAATGACTTTCCCTCTATAGAAAACGGAAAACCATATACCGATTCGGATAAGGATGGAATATCTGATGAATGGGAAAATAACCATGAATTAAATCCTAAGGATAATTCAGACGGAAGTAAAGACAGAAATAATGACGGTTATACCAATTTGGAAGATTTTTTACATAGTCTTACGTTATAACTCTTAGCATATAAATACAAAAGGCTCTTATTTACATAAGAGCCTTTTGTATTTAATTACTCTGCTTCACTACTTCTACAAAAACACCCTCGTTATTTCTTTTATTATATTGAATATAATCCATGAGATTAATACCCTCATTATAGTCAGTTATAATGAACTGCCCCTTAACATCTTTTAGATGCTGTAAGGTTCCTAATTGAGACCCCCTGACACTTATAATTGGTAATTTTACTGAGTAAGAAACATATAATTGTTTAAAACTAAACCCTCCTAAAGAAGATGTTGCACCTATATAATCCGAAACTTCAAAACTGATTGGCGGATATACTCCTTTTTTACATATATCTATTGCTGCACAATTTTCAAAGGAGACCTTAAAAGCATCATTCCTTTTTCTACTATACAACATACCCCAATCGCTATCTTTAACCAAACAATTTTTAAATAAAACTGTTCCAAGAACTGGTTTTTCTTTATTTGCGCCAATAAATATTTCGGTTGGCACATATGTGTTAGAAGTAACATGATTTCTACTAATATAACAATCCTCAAAAACAATACTTATTGGGCGCGATTCTTTTTCTAACTTATCTAAAGCAAGTAATATACCTGAATGATGATTATTAACAAAAGAACATTTACTAAAATGGACATTGACGATTCTATCCTGTTTTGTGTTTGGTTCAATATCCACACCAGCTTCAGGTAATGTTCCATTAGTTTTTTTAAACACACAATTTTCAATTTTCACATTCTGGGCACTTACAATACTCATCCCCTGCCGTTTGTTATTTCTACTTATTATATTTTTCAATCGAATATCACTAGAATAGGTTCCCTTCTCTTTACCAGCTATATAAATACCATCTCCTCCACTATCCTCAATTATTAAATCTTGAACACGAATATTTTTACTTTTACGTATACTTAATGCATGCCTCCACTCTCCATCTATATACTCTCTTTTATTCATCGATAAAACCCCCTGACTACCTATAATAGAAAGATTTTCACATTCTTCCAAAAGGAACAAGCAGGCATTTTTAGAACCAAATTTTCCTGCAATAGCTTTTACCACAACTCCTTTCTCAAAGAGTATGGTTTTATTTTTCAATTTCCTTAAAACCAAAGGCCCTATATTCCAAGGCGAAAATTGTTTCTCTATAATTATTGTATCAAAACGAGAATAAATCGCCTTTTGCAAACAAACCGTAGCATCTTGCCTATGGTAGCCAAAAACAGAGGCTTTTACTCTTTGTCCCTGCATAGATACTAAGGAAATTATAAAACACAACAGAGAGAGTTTAATCTTTAACATAAGAAAAAAGTAAGTATAACATAACAATTCTGAATTTCAACGTTTTTATAGTATATATGGCTTAAGTTATTCTAAAAATCCAAAGAAAAAACTGACATTTGCAAAACAAATTTAATCCAAATCATTTAACAACTATATAATAATGAAAATATTGGTTACTGGTGCCGCAGGTTTTATAGGTTTTCATGTTTCAAAATCTCTTTTGCAACATGGACATAAAGTTATTGGTTTAGACAACATCAACGATTATTATGATGTTAATTTAAAATTTGCTCGTTTAAAGGAACTTGGAATTACAAAGGAAGATGCTGAAAAACATAACGTAATTACTTCTTCCCAAACAACAAATAAAAATGCCTTTCAATTTATCCGAATGGATTTGCAAGATAGGGAAGCGCTACCCTTACTGTTTAAGGCAGAAAAATTTGATGTTGTTTGTAATTTAGCAGCCCAAGCTGGGGTACGCTATAGTATAGAAAACCCGGAAACGTATGTAGACAGTAATATTGTTGGCTTTCTTAATATTTTAGAATGTTGTAGAAATAACAACATTAAACATTTAGTCTATGCCAGTAGTTCTAGTGTTTATGGGTTAAATGATAAAATACCTTTTTCAACTGACGATACCGTAGACAAGCCTATAAGTTTATACGCAGCAAGTAAAAAAAGTAATGAATTAATGGCACACACCTATAGTCATTTATTTAATATTCCAACTACTGGACTTCGTTTTTTTACGGTATACGGCCCTTGGGGAAGACCAGATATGGCCATATTTTTATTTACAAAAGCAATATCCGAAAACAAACCGATTAATGTTTTTAATCACGGTAACTTAGAACGAGACTTTACATATATAGATGATATTACAGAAGGTGTAGTTCGTATTTGCGAAAAGGCCACCAAAAAAAGAATTACCGATAACCAATTATACAAAATATACAATATAGGCAACAATAACTCTGTTAAACTTGGAGATTTTATTAGCGAAATAGAATTAAACTTAGATAAAAAAGCCACAAAAAAAATGATGCCAATGCAGCCAGGAGATGTAGAAAGAACATGGGCTAATGTGGATGAACTTATAAAAGATTATAATTACAAACCCAATACTTCTTTAAAAAAAGGAGTTCAATCTTTTGTGAATTGGTACAAAGATTTTTATTAATAAAATTTTTATATAAAATTATCTTTAGACTTAATTATGCTTAATGGAACTATACAAGGCTATGTAATAAAGCTAAAACAAAGCATTCAAAATCCTTTGATTTTAAATATGCTATTAGTTGGCGGTATTACATTATTTGTAAAATTAATATCTTTTTACAAAGAAACTTTAATAGCCTCATTTTTTGGGCTTTCAGAAGTTTTAGACACTTATTTTATTGCTATTTTAATACCCACATTTATTCAGAACGTATTTATTGGAGCTTTAAAAAATTTATTTATTCCAAATTATATTACGGAAATAAAAACATCCAATAATAAAGGAAGTTTTCAGTCTTTAATTGGAATTGGCATAGTTAGCCTTGTATTACTATTATCCATTCTTGCTATTATTTTTTCGTTATTTTTTTTAGAAGACATTTACAGTGGACACACCCTTTCTTACTACGCACAAATAAGAACACAATTATATATTGTTTTACCATGCATATTTTTCTGGGGATTTTCTGGCTTTATAAGTGGCTTATTAGAAATAGAAAACAAATATTTAGTCTCTACAATTGCTCAATTATTCCTTCCAATAACTACTATTCTTTGCTTATTATTCTTTAAAGATTTTTTTGGCAACAAAATTCTCGCAGTAAGTATTCTATTGGGT
>NZ_JADGES010000038.1 GCF_016744255.1 Maribacter sp. | reverse complement strand
TCTATCACCAGCTCCAGCAATTACATTATCAGCTACTGTAAAACAGATTTTAAATTTATCCGTTCTACCTGCTCTAGAAGTTGAAACTAACTTACCGCTATTACGTTCTTTAACTGCATCTACAGAAAACTTAGATAAGTTTAATGCAGAACCTTTTTCAACTACATCTGCCAATTGCGTGTTTTGAACAACTAAAGAATCACTAAAAACATTTTGTTTTTCTAATTCAACATACGTACTATCTCTTTGCATAGCAATAAGAGTGTTAGATTTTGTAAGAGAATCTACTTGTTTTAATAATTTTGCTCTTTCTGCTTTTAATACTCCTACTTGTCTTCTATATCTAGATAAAGAAGCAATATCTCCTTTCATAGATTTAACAGAGTCTATATATTTTGCAATATTATCTCTTGCCGAAACCAACTCTTCGTTAGTTGCATTGCTTTCTAAAATTGCTTTATCATATTCAGACTTTAAGCTGTTTAGGTCTTCTACCACTAATTCTTTCTCATTAGTAAGAACTGTTTCTGTCTTTTTCTTATCTTGATAAAGACTAACAGTATAAATTATAACTCCTAAAAGAATTACTCCTAAAAGCCCTGCTAGAACTTTTAAACCATTGTTATTTTTCGATTCACTCATAATGTAAAAAATTAATTAATCTTGTTTAACTTTTGTAAAATTGGTTGTTTGTTCTGTAATATACGCAAGAAAGCAAGGTTTAGACTTTTTAAAACAAAAAAAATACATTTACTATTCTTTCTAATTATTGATTACATTTATTATTGTACTAATTAAAACTAATAAACACAATGTCTTTAGAGATTATTCCTTTTGAAACAGAACACGCAAAAGCTTTTAAAGATTTAAATATTCTCTGGTTAGAAAAATATTTTTATGTAGAAGCTAAAGATTCCGAATTATTAGACAATTGTGAGGAAACCATAATAAAACCAGGAGGTTATATTTTTATGGCTAAATATAAAGGGCAAATCGCTGGTTGCTTTTCCTTTATAAAAACAACGGATAATAATTATGAGTTAGGAAAAATGGCAGTTGACAAAAACTACCAAGGATTAAAAATTGGTCAAGAATTACTAGTCTTTGCTATTACATTTGCAAAAAAACAAAACTGGAAAAAAATTACACTTTACTCTAGCACAAAATTAGACACGGCATTACACATATATAAAAAGTATGGGTTTATAGAAGTTCCTCTGGAAAAGAATCTGCCTTATCTTAGAAGTGATATAAAAATGGAACTTTCCTTAAAAGTGTAACTCTATTAAAAACAAAAAAAGCTTCTAACAGTGTTAAAAGCTTTTTTTGTTTTATTAAATTAACTATCTAATCAATTTTTTATATTTAATTCGTTTTGGCATTAAGTCTCCTCCTAAACGAGCTTTTTTATTCTCTTCGTAATCAGAGAATGAGCCTTCAAAGAAATATACTTGCGAATCTCCTTCAAAAGCTAAAATATGAGTACACACACGATCTAAGAACCAACGGTCGTGAGAGATGACTACCGCACAACCTGCAAAATTCTCTAAACCTTCTTCCAAAGCTCTTAAAGTATTAACATCTAAATCATTGGTAGGTTCATCTAAAAGTAAAACATTACCTTCCTCTTTCAATGTCATCGCTAAATGCAAGCGATTACGTTCCCCTCCAGAAAGTGCATTCACCTTTTTATTTTGCTCACTACCAGAGAAATTAAACCTACTTAAATAGGCTCTAGAATTAACTTGTCTTCCGCCCATCATGATTAATTCTTGCTCATCACTAAAATTTTGCCAAATAGTTTTTTCTGGATCAATATTAGAATGGCTCTGATCCACATAGGAAATTTTAGCTGTTTCTCCTACAACAAATTCTCCTTTATCCGGAGTTTCCTCCCCCATTATCATTCTAAAAATAGTGGTTTTACCAGCTCCATTAGGCCCGATAATACCCACAATCCCTGCTTGTGGTAAATTAAATTTTAAATCCTCATAGAGTAATTTATCATCATAAGCTTTACTAACTCCTGTTGCTTCAATAACATTAGTACCTAACCTAGGTCCGTTCGGGATATATATCTCTAGTTTTTCGTCCAGTTGTTTTTGATCTTGACTCATCAACTTATCGTAACTCTTAAGACGCGCTTTTTGTTTGGTTTGCCTCCCTTTAGCTCCTTGACGAACCCATTCTAACTCTCGTTCTAATGTTTTTTGTCTTTTAGATGCCGTTTTACTTTCTTGCGCTAATCGTTTAGATTTTTGATCTAACCAAGAAGAATAGTTCCCCTTCCAAGGAATACCTTCTCCTCTATCCAATTCTAATATCCAACCCGCAACATTATCCAAGAAATATCTATCATGGGTTACTGCTATAACTGTTCCTTTATATTGTGCTAAATGATGCTCTAACCAATGTACAGATTCTGCATCTAAATGGTTGGTAGGTTCATCTAACAATAAAATTTCTGGTTCCTGAAGTAGTAATCTACATAAAGCAACACGTCTTCTTTCTCCTCCTGAAAGAACCCCTATTTTTTTATCTGGCTCTGGAGTACGTAAAGCATCCATAGCTATTTCTAACTTAGTGTCTAACTCCCAAGCATTAGAAGCATCTATCTGGTCTTGCAAAACAGCCTGCCTGGCCATTAACTTATCCATTTTATCAGCATCAGAATATACTTCTTCTAAACCAAATTGGTCATTAATGCTATTATACTCATCTAATATTGCTACCGTCTCCGCTGCTCCTTCTTTTACTATCTCTAGCACCGTCTTTTCTTCATCTAATTGAGGTTCCTGTTCTAAATACCCCACTTTATATCCCGGAGAAAAAACAACATCGCCCTGGAAATTTGTATCAATCCCTGCTATAATTTTTAATAAGGTAGACTTACCGGAGCCATTAAGTCCTAAAATTCCAATTTTTGCTCCATAAAAAAAGCTTAAATGTATATTTTTTAAAACTGGTGTATTGGCTGTTTTAAATGTCTTGGTAACCCCAGACATAGAGAAAATTACCTTCTTATCGTCGGACATAGTGTGTATTTATCTAATATGAAAAAGTGTGAAAAAATTGTATTAAACTCTACCTTTTAGAGCGTTAAAAACCCAAGCAATAGCAAAAAAACCGATTCCTACCGAGGCGAAGCCTATACCTGATACTTCTCTATATTTGAAAGCACCAAGTGCAATTAAAGCTACTCCCACGAATATCATAATAAAAGTTGCCCACGCTAGTACGGTATTTTTATTCATTCCCATAATATTTTTGGTTTAGTTTTTGGTAACTTCAAATATCGTGAAAATTCCAATATTTATATGCAAAACGTTTACTTTTATTCTTCAAAAGGAAAAACAATACCTACTTGTTTCCGAATAGAATCGAGCAACTCAACCAATTCTATACTATTTTTATGCGTCCAAAGCGTACTTTCTATTTTATTCTCTAAAATACATTGTTGTACCTCTTCTATTTCATGTGTAAAACCAATCCCTTTTGTTGGTAGAGAAACGGTATCGGAATCTTCTTCTTTTTTCAAAATGTAACTTTGAGCTTCATGCCATCTAGTAGGGATTACTATAGACCCTTTCGAACCAGAAAATTCTGCAATAGATTGTGAATTAGAAGTCAATCCTGAATAAAGCATTGCTTGTGCGTCTGGGTATTTAAAAATCATAGAAGTTTGTACTTCCACTCCTGTTTCATAAAAATTAGAAGCAGCCAAAATAGATTGCGGTTTTCCTAAAAATAAATACGCCAAAAAAACAGGATAAATACCAATATCTAATAAAGAACCTCCCGCCAAATATGGGTTTAACAACCGACTATCTTTATCTCTCCCTATACCATAAAAAGCAAAATCTGCATATAAATAACTTAATTTCCCTATTTCTCCTTCTTCAATAAGCTGCTTTACTTTTTTTATAGCTGGATTAAATCTACTCCATAAACCTTCCATTAAAAAAACACCATTCTTTTTAGAAGCCGCAACCATAGCTGTTACTTCTTTAGCATTTACGCCTATTGGTTTTTCACACAAAACATGTTTACCATGGTTCATGGCTTTTATACTTAGCTCAGCATGATTATTGTGCGGCGTAGCAATATAAATTACTTGAACTTCTTTATCTTCAAAAAGTTCTTGGTAACTTCCTAAGGCTCTTTCTGCTTTAAATTCATCCGCAAACTTCTCTGCTTTATCTAAATTTCTAGAAGCAACTGCTGACAATACTGCATTTGGTACCAATCTTAAATCTGAAGCAAATTTTTTAGCTATATTTCCAGGTCCAAGAATTCCCCATTTTACCATAACTCTCTTTTTGAATTTTGTATTTTATCAAATGTAATCAATTTTACTCCTTATCTTTATGCGGACTAATAAATACAAACTAAGGAATGGATTTAGCCTTCAATAAGAACGAAGACCACAATAAATTACTCTTATCGCAACTAAGAAAAAGACTTGCCCAAATAAAATTAGGTGGAGGAAAAACTAAAATAGAAAAACAACATTCTTTAGGTAAAATGACTGCTAGAGAGCGTATTGACTATTTATTAGATAGCAAAAAGGATAGTATTGAAATTGGGGCTGTTGTTGGAGAAGGCATGTACAAAGAGCATGGTGGCTGCCCATCTGGAGGTGTTGTTATTAAAATGGGCTACGTTTCTGGAAAACAATGCCTTGTAGTTGCTAATGATGCTACAGTTAAAGCTGGAGCTTGGTTTCCTATTACCGCTAAAAAAAATCTAAGGGCGCAAGAAATTGCAATGGAAAACAGATTGCCAATTATTTACTTGGTAGATAGCGCTGGGGTTTATTTGCCTCTGCAAGATGAAATCTTTCCAGACAAAGAACATTTTGGACGCATATTTAGAAATAACGCTAAAATGAGCAGTATGGGAATTACCCAAATATCTGCTGTTATGGGGAGTTGTGTTGCTGGTGGAGCATATTTACCAATTATGAGTGACGAAGCCCTTATTGTGGATAAAACTGGAAGTATATTCCTCGCTGGAAGCTATTTGGTTAAAGCTGCTATTGGAGAACAAATTGACAATGAAACTTTGGGAGGAGCCTCTACGCATTGCGAAGTTAGCGGTGTTACGGATTATAAAGAGAAAAACGATGCTTCTGCCTTAGACACTATAAAAGGTATAATGGATAAAATCGGTGATTTTGAAAAAGCCGGATATAATCGCAGTAAAGCAATTAAACCAAAAGAGAACCCAGAAGATATCTATGGCCTATTACCAGCTCTTAGACACGAGCAATATGATATGGTAGAAATCATAAAAAGAATAGTAGACAATTCTGAGTTTGACCAATACAAAGAAGGATATGGTAAAACTATTTTAACTGGATATGCAAGAATAGATGGCTGGGCTGTTGGCATTGTAGCCAACCAAAGAAAAGTAGTAAAAACAACGAAAGGTGAAATGCAATTTGGAGGCGTTATTTATTCCGATTCTGCAGATAAAGCAACTCGATTTATTGCTAATTGCAACCAAAAGAAAATTCCTCTTGTTTTTCTTCAAGATGTTACTGGTTTTATGGTAGGCAGTAAGAGTGAACATGGCGGAATAATAAAAGATGGTGCGAAAATGGTAAATGCCGTTAGTAATTCTGTTGTTCCAAAATTTACTATAATAATAGGGAATAGCTATGGCGCTGGTAATTATGCCATGTGTGGAAAAGCCTATGACCCTAGATTAATTGCTGCTTGGCCAAGTGCGGAACTTGCGGTAATGAGTGGTAACTCTGCTGCCAAGGTACTTTTACAAATCGAAAAAGCTTCGTTAAAAAAGAAAGGAGAAACTATAACTCCAGAAAAAGAAGAGGAGTTGTTTTCTAAAATTAAAGAAAAATACGATGACCAAGTGTCTCCTTATTACGCGGCTGCTCGACTTTGGACCGATGCTATTATAGACCCTTTGGATACCAGAAAATGGATATCTATGGGAATAGAAGCAGCAAACCACGCTCCAATTGAAAAGCCTTTTAATTTAGGGGTTTTACAAGTTTAATTTTTATTCCTATTACTAAAGCCTGTTTTGGTTTCTTTTTGTTCTTGGAATAAGGAGTAACTCTGTTTGTCTGCCATTTACATACCTAAATCCATTTTTACCATAAAAACCAGCTTCTTCTAGCATGATTCGTATATCTCTTTTCCATTCAGGAATTGTAATGGTGGTATTTAATTCTATGGCATAAACTGTATTACGATTTAATGGATAATTCTCTCCATCATCTTTCATCACTCCATTTTGAGAATCCCACATACCTATGGTCGTACCTGCTGAATGACCGTACAACCCTAAAGGGTGTGTATAAATAGCCGGCCTTAGCCCCACTGCTTTGGCATCTTGCAATGCCTTTGCCAAAATTTCATTACCTGTTCTACCTTCAATCATATTACTAGTTAAAAAATCTTGTACTTTATTCCCTTCTTCCAAACCTTTTATGAGATAATTTGGCGCTTCTGACTCTTCTGGTTTTAGTACATAAGCTAATTCTTGGCAATCTGTATTTAATCGCAAATACGTAATTCCGAAATCGCAATGCAACAAATCTCCAGGTTGAATAATTAAATCATCTGGTCTCCCAGAAAAAGAATACAAATGGTTTACTAATTCTTCACTAGTACGCTGTACATCTACAGTTGGATGAAACCAAGTTTCTAAACCTAAGTCGGTTACTTTTTGACGCATCCACCACTCTACTTGCGTTGTCGTCGTTACACCAGGAGTGATTACTTTTTCCGAGAAAGCTTCTGCAATTATATCATGCGTAATGTCCACTAACTGGTTGTAAATAATCATTTCTCTTTCTGTTCTGGTCTCAATCCATCGAACAGCTAGTTGTTCCGCAGAAACCACTTTTTTATGATCCTTTTTTGGGAGATTAGCCATAAACTCATCATAATCCGTCTTACCCAATCCATCTGCAATATTATGGTCTTTAGAAAAATTTAAGCCAATCTTTTTAGGATTACGCTCTTCTATTAATTGCATTAATCGCTTCCACTGATTAGGTTCTTTTTCTTTGTCCCAAGCCGAAACAATACTTTCTCCTACATTATATCTTGCCACTGCTAATTTCTCTATAGTATTAGCAGGTTTATTTCTATAAAAAAGAAGTATTGTTCTTCTACGAGCATTCAACCAAGTAGCCGGAAGCATCGTTTTAATTACTGGGTCTTCATTATATTCTCGAGAAATAACAATCCACATATCCATACCAGAGGCATCCATTATCTCTGGCAGAAGATGATTGAAACGATTACTCAAAATTTCGTCTATTACCGTTGCTCTTTCTTGTTCCGGAAGTATCTGTTGAGAATATGCATTTATAGAAAAACCTAAAATTAAAAAGAGTATTTGTTTTTTCATAATCATATTATTATGCAATGAAAATACAAAATATTAAATTACGCAAAATTTGGACTCCTTCTGAATTCAGAAAAGAACACCATTATTACATAGCTAGCAAGAAAGCAAATGAATCGTTTTCTTTCTATTTATTTTACCGCTTGTTGTTTCTATAAAAGCCTTCAGAAAGAGCACTTCTTTAGGTCTTTCGTATTTATCCAGTCCTTTTATGCTTTGTACATGAGCTAAAATATCTGGATTTTCCGTTTTACTTTCTATAATCAGTACTAATTTTTGCCCTAAAATATCATCGGGAATACCCGTAACAAAAAATCTATCCTCTATAACCTTTGCTAATTTTTCTTCAATTTGTTCCGGTATTAATTTTATACCTCCAGAATTAATTATGGAATCATATCTTCCCAACCATGTAAATTCAGTTTTAGAAAGTAACTCTATAATATCATTCGTAATAATTGGGGCATCCGATATTCGCGGTGCATTTATCACCATACAATCTCTTTCATCTTTGGACACTACAACTCCTGCAAGAGTAGTGAATACATTTGCAGAGCTACTATTTATCTTTTTTAAAGCTATATGGGTAATTGTTTCGGTCATCCCATAGGTTTCAAAAACCTGAGTTTTTATTCCTTGTAATTTATCTTTTAAATTTTTAGACATTGGTGCTCCTCCAATAATAACTGTTTCTATTCTTTCTATTTTATCTAAAGAATTTTGCAGTTGCATAGGCACCATTGCACAGAAATCAAAAGTTTGGACCAATCCATCTAAAGGGTCTAATTTTGCCGGTACAGCAGTTAAATGCAATCCTAAAACCATTGCCCTTACCAACATCATTTTACCTGCAATAAAATTGGTCGACATACATAACAGTGCTGAATATTTAGGTTTTAAATTGAAGAAATCACCTGTTGCCAAGGCTGAGTTAACCATATGTTTCTTTTGCAACTTTATAGATTTGGGTTCCCCTGTAGAACCAGATGTTTCTACTATAATAGTATCATTAACATCTACCCATTGCAGTAGAAAATCGCCAATTTCTTTTTCAAAATCTTCTCCTTCCTTTATTAAAGAATAGGATAATTCTACTATCGTATTTTCTGAAATGGCAATTCCATTCAATTGAAAATTTGGATGTATATTACTCTTCTCCAATTTCTGAGATATTTTCTTCCATAAAAACTTCTTTAGACAGAACAGCACCTGTTAATCTTTCCTTCCAATTAGTCCAGTTGTATTTCTTAGAAAAAACATAAAGCAATATTGGAAAAATTACGAAAATAGGAATAAACACATCTAAACCTAACTCAGGGTCAGACACATCTCTATAGATAGAATCTGTTTGAAAAGCTGTCCAATCTGCAGTAACCAATAAAGCGGTTAATAAATTATTAGCAGCATGGAACCCTAAAGCCAGCTCCAAACCTTTATCCATCAACGTTAAAATACCAAGAAAAAAACCTGTTCCTATATAAAAAACCATTATGCCATACCCTAATTTTTCCACTTCTGGGTTCGCTAAATGTAATAGCCCAAAAATTAAGGAAGTAACTACCAATGGCACCCACCTATTTTTTGCTAAAAGCCCTATCCCCTGCATTAAATACCCTCGTAAAAAATATTCTTCAAAACTAGTTTGTATGGGTATAAACAGAATAGCCACAACTGCTAAAATAAGAAAGGGCTCTAATTGAAAATTAAGCACATAGTTTTCTGGAGAAAGAAATACATCTACCCCTAATAAAACAACAGAAATAATTGCCCATAAAAAAAAGGAAAATCCTACCCTTTTCCAATCTATTTTATTTCTAGAGGTCGTTAAAGCTGTTATTGTTTGCTGATGTAATACCGAAGCCGTAAAAAAAGTAGCCACCAAACCAAATGCAAAAGACAAAAGCATTAAAAACAGAAAAAGATTGGAACCCAAAAGTTTACTCATCCCTGGAATACCCATAGGTATCGTAGCTAAACTTTCCGATTTAGACACTAAAGCAACCACAAGGGGAATCATTCCTAAAATTTGCCATCCTACAAAAATGATTGCAAGACCAACCATGTACCTCCAAAAATCTTGCTTCCCTTTATAACCTTGCTCTATATACATAAATTTTCTATTAAATTTTTCTTCCAATTCCTTTCTTTACTATACCGTAGCTTTCCCTCTTTAACCATTAACGGGCTATTAAAATTATTGGTAAATAAGGCTCCTGTACCCAAGCCTTGCGGCATTTTATTATTCAACATATAAGTCCATTGCGCAATGGCATTTAAACCTATATTACTTTCTAATGCACTAGTTATCCACCAGCCAATATTATATTTATTTGCTAAGGTAATCCACTCTTCACTTCCTTTAAAACCGCCTACCAAACTTGGTTTTAATATAATATACTGAGGTTTTATTATTTGTAGCAATTTCTCTTTATCTGTTACAGAAAATACTCCTATTAGCTCTTCATCTAAAGCAATTGGCAACGGCGTATTTTTACATAATTTTTGCATCGCTACAATATTCCCTTGTTTTATAGGCTGCTCAATAGAATGAATATCATACACTGCTAATTGCTTCAATTTCTCCAAAGCAGTATCTTCCGAAAACGCTCCATTTGCATCTACACGAAGTTCTATTTGCTCTTTATTATACTTTTTTCTTATTGCCGCTAAAAGAGATAATTCTGTATTAAAGTCTATTGCACCTATTTTAAGTTTTATACACCTAAAACCTTGTTTTAACTTTTCTTCAATTTGTTGGAGCATAAAATTTTCATCTCCCATCCAAATAAGTCCATTTATATCTATAGGCGCTTCTAAACTTGTGAAATCTGATGGATATAATGAAAAATCATCTTTTGCTTTTAAAGATAAAAATGCTTGCTCTAATCCAAATTGAATGCTTGGAAAAGACTCCAATACCATAAGTAAATAATCTAAGCCTTTATGAATATTAACAACAACCCAATTCAATTTTTCTTCATATTCTGGGACGTCATCTACACTAAGTCCTCTAAAAATACCACATTCCCCTATTCCTTTCCTCCCATTCTCTTCTAAAATAATAAACCATGTTTCTTTGGTTGTTAAAACCCCTCTAGAAGTTCCACTGGGTCTTTTAAATATTAAATCAAATTTTTTATAGGTTGCTTTCATGAGTACCATCAAATTTAACTATATTTTTAAGTTATAAAAGTATTGAAATGAAAAGGATAAATAATAAAATTGTCTGGATTACTGGTGCTTCTTCTGGAATTGGCGAAGCTTTAACATACGCCCTAAATACAAAAGGATGTAAACTTATTATTTCGGCACGCAGAGAAGAAGAATTAGAAAGGGTTAAAAGCCAATGTAATACTCCAGAAAACGTTACAATTTTATCGCTAGATCTAAATGAACATCATGCTATGATTCTTGTTTCTGAAAAAGCATTTTCTTTTTTTGGTAAGATTGATATTTTAATAAACAATGCTGGAATAAGCCAAAGGTCTTTAATTAAGGATACCAATTTTGATGTTTATAAAAATTTAATAGACATCAACTATTTAGGAACTGTTGCCTTAACCAAAGCCGTACTTCCTTATTTTATAAGACAAAATAGTGGGCACTTTGTTACTATTACCAGTTTAATGGGAAAATTTGGCTCTCCCTATCGTTCTGGTTATTGTGGTGCCAAACATGCACTGCATGGTTTTTTTGATGTCCTTAGAATGGAACATGAAAAAGATAAAATTAATGTAACTCTTGTATGCCCTGGCTTTATACAAACTAATGTCGCTAAAAATGCTTTAATAGCTAACGGAAGTAAACAAAAAACAGAAGATGAAGCAACCAAAAATGGTTTATTACCCAGTGTTTTAGCGAATAAAGTTATTACCGCTATAGAAAAAAATAAGTTTGAAGTATACATTGGAAAAAAAGAAATATTCGCTGTATATATAAAACGTTTTTCTCCTAAACTACTACATAAGCTTGTTCTTAAAAGTACGGTACGTTAAAGGTTTTATTTAAAATTAAACCAAAAACGAACGCCTTCTGTTGTACGATCCGTATTTAAACTTGTCTGTAATTGATTAGCCAAACGATTCATTAAGCGAATCCCCATAGAAGCCTCTGCTCTTACTTCGGTATCTTCAGGTAAACCTATTCCGTTATCCGTGTATTCAAAAAAACCTTCTTGACCATGGTTTTTTCTAAGGTGAATATAAATTTTTCCATCTGTGCCATCGTCTGGAAATGCATATTTAAAAGAATTAGAAACCAACTCGTTTAACATTAATCCAAAAGGTATTGCCCTATCAATATCTAACTCTACTCCTTCTGCATCGATAGTAATACTAATACTATGACCTCCTTTTTTGTAAACAGATTGTACGCTATTAATTAAACTCTCTATATACCCTTGCATTTCGATAACAGAAAGATCTTCATTCTGATATAATTTTTGATGAATTAAAGCCATTGCTTTAACCCTGCTTTTCCCTTCTTCTAAAGCCGCTATTGCAGCCTTACTTCTTGTATTCTTGGTTTGTAAACTCAATAAACTAGAAACCATTTGTAGGTTATTTTTAACCCTATGGTGTATTTCTTTTAAATGAGAGTCTTTTTCTACTAAAGCCTTTTCTATAATATGTTTTTGCTCTACAATAAGTCTTTGACTTTTTATAATTCTTAAGTACGCATATACTAAACCAGCAAAACCTAACAATAGAAACACTAGAGATATAAAAACTATATTAATACGCTCATCTTTAGCTATCATTTCGTTTCTAGAATCTTCCAATGCCTGCTTCTGTTGCTCCATCATCTTTTTAGAATATTCCAAATCTTGACCAACAACAGCTGCTAATTGTTGTTTTTTAAGAGAAGATTGATTTATACTAACAGAATCTTTCATTCTAATAACCTTACTTAGGTAGTAAGCAGAGCTTTTATAATCTTCCGTTTTACTATAATAAGAAGCAAATAGCTTATTCTTTTTTAGAATATTTTCTATGGTACTAGGAGTTATCGTATTACTAAGAATATCTGTAGTTTTTTCTAGGTCTCCCATTTGCAAATAGCATTCTGCCATTTCCAATGTGTTTTCTACTTCGTCAGAAGAAAACTTACCTTTATTAAACTCCTGAATTGTCTGTACACTTCTTTCTAAATAAGGCAATGCATCTTCATATTGCTTTAGAAGAACATGGCATTTACCTATATTACCTTCAATAATTCCTTTTAAATGATTAGCTTTAGTTAACTGTTTAGCTGTTTTTACCTTAGTTACATCATTTAAGTAAACATTAACAAATCCTTTTGCTTTTTTATACGTACTTAATGCTGTTGGCGTAGATTTATCTAATCTAAGATAACTTCCTACATTATTATAAAATACTGCTTGTCCGTAGAAATCATCTTCCGCTATAAACTTTTTCTCTTCCTTAAAATAATCATCCATTGCTTTTCTATGCAAACCTAAATTTGAATAAATATCATAGAACGCAACATTTTCTGTTATACCAAGTTCTTTTTTCTCTTTTCTAATTTCGATTTGCTTGGCATACAACTCTAATTTTGAGTAATTTTTATCTAGTAAATTAAGAATTAAAAAGTTTGATTTTTCTTCTAAGTTTTTCTTTTTTTCGTACAATTCCTTAGCAATAGCCAAACTCTTATCATAGTCTCCCAAATCATAATGTATTTGAGATTGCAGAATAGCGTACTTGTTTATAGCTAAAGTATCTCCACTATGTTCCGATTCGTTAAGATATAAATTTACCGAATCTAACCAATCATAGGCAGAGTTTTGAATGTAACGGTTTGGAGTATTAAAAAAGAATTTAAATCTTCCTTCTGTATTTTCTAAGCTTTTGAACTTTTTAAATACATTGTCTTTTTCTGGAATAGAATCTTGGGCCAAAGAAATAGTAGCTGTAAAAAAAAACACAAAGACGGCTAAGACGAATTGTTTCAGTAAATTTTTCATATTATTTATAAGCAACAATTTCGAACATAATACTATTTCTGTTTTTTTAAATGAAGTTTAACGACAAGTAGCTAAAAAAAAAGAGCTAATGGAACGTTTTTTATACTTACTTCAAAAATATTCTATCTCATTAGAAATAAGGAAATATTGTTGTGTAAGTACTCTATTTTGTTGTGAAAAGAATAAAACTCCAAAAATAGTGTATTTCATCGGTTTTATACGTATTTCAAGGAGCGTACAGCATAGAGTAAAAACAAAAAAAGATGCATTTATGCATCTTTTTTTGTTAAAATTCTTTATTCTATGAATTCATCGCAGATATAATAAACTCCTTAAAATCTTTAGAAATTGGTATTAAATTATTGTTAATCATAATATCCTTTGAGTTAATAGCATCTATATGATCCACGTTAACTATGTAAGATTTATGTGCTCTATAAAATTTATTCTTAGGAAGTTTTCCTAAATAATCCTTTAATGGCGAACGTACTAAAAACTTCTTATCTACTGTATTTACCTCTAAATAGACATTATCAGCTTTAATAAACTGAATATCCCCAAATTGAATACGATAGTATAAATGCTGTTTCTTTACAAAAATAGAATCTTTAAGTATAGAATTAGACATTGGAGAATCATCCGAGGCTACATCTGCAGCTTTTCCTCCTGTACCATAAGTAAAGTTCGAAAGAGCTATCTCAATAGAAGTATACAAATCTTGTTGCTCAAAAGGCTTTACCAAATATCCATTGGGTTTTACTGTTTTTGCATTTTCTACAGTAGCTCTGTCCGAGTTAGATGTTACAAAAATAAATGGAATATCGTAATTTTCTCGAATATGCTTTCCTAAATCTATTCCTGTTTTATCCGAGGCCAGTATAATGTCTATTAAAACAAGGTCTACTTGCTGTGATTTAAGAACCTCTACAGCTTGCTCATAAACAATTACATTATCTACAATCTCGTAACCAATTTCCTCTAACATAGATTGCATATCATCCGCAATTATGACATTATCCTCTACGATTAGTATTTTAATTGGTTGTTCCAAGGTTATTTTGTTTTAATGGTTAGTAATCAAAATTACAAAAAATAAATATAACAAATATAAAAGAGTATTGCCATAAAAAAGGTAGTAAGAGCCAATTTCTTTAACTCAGGGTCTAAAGAAACAGGTTCTTTAGTAACGGTCACTTTTCTAAAATGTACTGCTAAAGGAAAAAAAGCTATTAATGGCATAAAACTCCAGAATTGTTTGTAATTCAATAAAGTAAAGATACTCATACCAAATACTGCTAATAGCAAGAGTACGTAATGATAAATTTTGCCATTCTGGTATCCTAATTTTACTACTACCGTATTTTTAGAAGCCTTTTTATCCGAAACACAATCGCGTAAATTATTTAAATTAAGAACGCCTGTACTTAAAGTTCCAATGGATATTGCAGGTAAAACAGATTGAAAAGTTATGAATTTGGTATATAAGAAAAGAGATCCTAAAACACTTAAAAGACCAAAAAACACAAATACAAAAACATCTCCTAAGCCTTTATAACCATACGCAGAGTTCCCAACGGTATATTTTATTGCGGCCCAAATACTTAACCCACCTAAAAATAAAAATAAAAGAATAAATAGCCAATTTTCTGTACCAAAAGCATAAAAAACCAAGGCCAATACAAGAATGATGTTGACAATAATTGAAATGTAAATTCCTTTTTTTAACTTTTCTCTAGTAAGAAGTCCACTTTGCAAAACACGTTTTGGGCCGATCCGATCTTCATTATCTGTTCCCTTTACACCATCTCCATAATCATTGGCGAAATTAGAGGTTATTTGGAAACCCACTGTAGTTAACAGTGATAAAAGAAATATAATATTGTCATTATACCCATAGAAATTAGCCAAACCAGTACCTACAAGAATACCAGATATGGATAATGGCAAAGTCCTTAATCTGGCAGCATTTAGCCAGACTTTTAATTTACTCAAACTAATTCGGAGATTCTATTTTTAAACGCTTCCCTTCTTTATAAGAAGCTACGAAAGCATCTTGAAAACCTAAATCTACAAGTTGTTTTCTAAATTTTTGTGCCTCGCTTAACGTTTGGAAATTACCTAAGGAATACGAATAATATGGGTTCGTTTTTACAAACAACGTATTTGTAAGAGCTTCTGAAGCTAAGGTAATATTGTTCTCTACAAAAGATTTAACCTGAACGGAATATATCTTCTCTTTTTCTAAAAATTCTTTTGCTAAATAAAACTCTTTTACCAAGCTTAATTCTTCGTTCTGAATTTTAAGATTATCAATTCTACTTTTAATAGCGTCTAAACTATCTATAGAAACTAATAAATTATTACCGTTATTTTGCTTCTCAAAAGAATTAGAACTACTTAAACCCGCAGTAAAAGAAGTAACGGTCAAAGTTCCTATTAAAAAAAGAGCTGTAACACCTGCTAAGACATTACGCTGAATTTTACTTTTCTTTAATTCTTTGTTCTTAAATTTTATCTGATCCAATAAGCGCTCATTAATTATCTGAGCTTTATCTATATCTTTATGTAATTCTAGTAAATCGCTTTCTTCTATAAATGGCATGTGGTGTTAAATTTAGGGCTCTTAACGCCCTAAATTTACATAAAATACCTGAATGTCGATAACTTTTTTTCAAGAATTACACTTTTAAAAAAAAATGCACGTTATACAAATCTTTTTCAATCAGAAAAAAATACATATTCACCTGATTATCAGAATAATATTTAACCTTATTTAATTTACAGGCTTAGAATGAATTCCGTCAGATTCTATAGTTATTTTTCTCTCTCTATATAATGTTCCTATACCTTTTTTAAATGTTTTTTTACTCATCTGAAACATTGCCTTTATCTCCTCTGGATCCGATTTATCGTGTAAAGGAATATGCCCTCCTTTTTGCTCTAAAATTTCGAGTATTTTATTTGCAGCTGGCTCTAAAACTCTAGTTCCTAGTGGCTGTAAAGAAATATCTAACTTATTATCTGCTCTAATTGTTTTAACACAACCAGGCATGGTATCCCCAATAGATATTTTCTTAAAAACCTCATTAGAATATACTAAGCCTTTATGCTTATTATTTACAATTACCTCCCAGCCTAAATCTGTTTGCCTAGTAACTATTAGCTGTACTTTATCCCAAACACGCAAATCTAAATTATCATTACTTAAAAAACGGTCTATTTTATTAGACCCAACTAAACGGTTGGAACGCTCATCTAAATAGCAATAGACAACATACCATTGTCCTTCTTGCATTTTTTCTCGTTGCTCTCTAAAAGGAACAAGTAGATGTTTTTCTAAACCCCATTGCAGAAATGCACCAATCTCATTTACCTCAACCACTTGCAATAGTTGAAATTCATTTGCCATGATGTATGGCTCCAAAGTTGTAGCAATTGGACGCTCTTCATAATCTAAATAGCAAAATACAGATATTTTACTTCCTATCTCATAAGATTCTGGCACATATTTATTTGGCAAAAGAACATCGTTTCCTTCTTCATCCCCTAAAAAAAGACCAACACTTGTTGTTCTTAATATTTCCAAACTATTTAATTTCCCAAGCTCTATCATAAAGCAAAATTACATTTAAAAAAAAGAAACTTCCCTTACCTTTTGTAAATATTCTTTCTCTTGCTTATTTCTAAAAAAATAAAAAAGTATTAAAACAAAAAAAGACCACTTAAAAAGTGGTCTTTTTTATATCTTATAAAGATACTACTAGTATACAGACTGCTTACCAAAATGCTTACAAAGCATATAATAAACAACAGCTCTATGCTTATTTCTATTAGCTGAACCGTATTTATCCATTACAGTTTTAATACCTTCGTCTAATTTAGCAGAATCTGCCATACCTAATTTCTTAATTAAGTAGTTGTTCTTAACCGTCGCTAACTCTTTCTCATCCGAACCAGATACTTTAGATGCATCGATATTGTAGATAGATGGACCTAAGCCAATAGTTACTTTTGTTAATAAATCCATATCTGCACTTTCTCCAAACTTATCTTTGATGTCAGCAGCATACTTTGTAATTAAATCGTCTCTTTTACTCATAATCTTTAGTGTTGTATAAAATAAATTAATGGTTTATAATCATCTAAGATATAAAATCAAAATAACCGAGCAAAATTTTATCATTTAATAATCTAGGAGTTTTCACCTCTAATAGCTTCGGATTTTCTGACAATCTATATAAGTTCTTTAGTCCCTCACTTAATTCACCCTCATTTTCAGCACTTAAATACTGAAAATTATGCATATCACAAAGGTTTTTTGCATTGAGATTGTGTTTGGTTTCAAAAAAGGTACTAAAACTTTTAGAGTCCTCTTTACCTGGTAAAATTCTAAAAATACCACCTCCATCATTATTAATTACGATTATTCTAAAATCTTTTCTTACATAAGAATTCCATAAACCATTAGCGTCATAAAAAAAGCTTAGGTCACCAGTAATTAGTAAAGTAGGCGTTATATTATAAATTGACGCACCAATAGCAGTCGATGTACTACCATCTATTCCGCTTGTTCCTCGATTACAAAAAACAGATACAGAAGGTTTGTTATTAAACAGTTGCGAATACCGTATTGTAGAGCTATTAGATAATTGAAGCTGGTTATCATCAGGAATGCTTTTCAATATTTTCTCGAAAGCCAAAAAATCTGAAAATACAATACCCTCATTATATTCCTCTCTCTTTTCAAGATAATACTCACGTCTTTTATCCCAAAAACCAAAATAAGACCCTATCCTATTTTCATCACGATTTATAAGTAATTTTAGAATCGTATTTGGTTTCTCTTTTATATGAGTTGATAAAGAAAAGTAAGTATTAAAAGCCTTTTTCTTATCTATATGCCAATGAAAATTGGGTTTATACGTTCTTAAAAATGCTTTAATTTTTTTAGAAACTACCAAACCGCCAAAAGTTAGTAAAACATCTGGCTGCAATTCCTTAAACAATCCCTCCTTATTTTCTGATTTTTCTATCGGAGCAAGAATACTATCTATACTAGGAAAAAAACTAGGATGATGTATGTTGGATGTTGTCTCGGTTAAAACGATTACTCTTGGATCCTCTCCTAACCTATTCAAAACATCTTTTTCTATAGTATTGGGTGCATTTACCCCCACTAAAATCATAATCCGTTCTGCCTTGTCCCAAATTTCGAAAAAATCTTCTTTTACAAAATCAGCATCTACATTTTCATTAACACTAAATACAATATTCGCAATGGTGCTTAATAAGCTTACCTGACCATATAAAGGCTCCTCAAAAGGGGCATTAATATGCACTGGAGTATTTTGAGCTAATGCAATGTTTAATGCCTTATTAAGCTCCATATCATTAAAAGACTGCACTTCTTTCTGCGCTACTACATCATTAAATACATCTTCTTTTAAATTAGCCGAATACCCTATATGGTTTGCAAAAACATTGGCCTGGCGAATCGTCTGTCCGTCTCCTACATCAATTTTATTAGTAGGTCTGTCTGCTGATATAATTACCAATGGTATATCGCTATAAAAAGCCTCTGCTATAGCTGGGTAATAATTCAGTAATGCACTCCCCGATGTACAAACTACTGCTACAGGTTCTTTTAACTGTTGCGCCATCCCCAATGCAAAAAAGGCTGCACAACGCTCATCTACGATACTAAAACATGTAAAAAAAGTATTTTCAGTAAAAGAAATAGTCAATGGAGCATTCCTAGAACCAGGAGAAAGAACAATATTCTTTACTCCCTTTGCTTGGCAATGTTGTATTATAGTTTGTGCGGATGGAATATTAGAGTATTTCATGTATTACAAAAATACAACGATACAGGAACTAAAACCAATACTCGATAAAATATTACGTTGCACCTAAAATAGACAGCATAGTTTTACTTTTATTAACCGTTTCTTCCCATTCTTTTTCAGGGTCAGAATCTTTAGTAATGCCTCCGCCAACATATACAAAAGCTTTTTCTTTTATCAATTGCATGCAGCGTAGATTAACATATAAATCGGATACTATTTTAATAGATTTATACGCTCTATTCTCTGTGTTCCTTCTTCGTGTAGTTCTTAAATTCTCTTGTTTTACATTCAATTCTCCCAAATAGCCTGTATAAAAAAGCCTATCGTAATTTTCTTCCTTTAGAATAAAAGATTGAGTTACCTCTTTAGGCATACCACAAACTGCCGGTGTTGGGTGTAATACTTTTACAATACTCTGCAAAGATTCATTTTTAATATCTGCGGTGAGTTTTGTTCTTAAATGCCATAAATTACCAGCCCTAATAGATGCCACCTTAGAAGAAACCAATTTATCTACTTTATCTTTTAGTGCGGTAGTAATATATTCCGTTACTAATTCTTGTTCTTCTAACTCCTTAGCTCCCCATTGCGCTTCCTGCTCTTCCACATAAGGCTTTGTGCCTGCTAAAGACATGGTTGTTAGCCTCTTACCCTCTAACCTCATCAATATTTCTGGAGTAGCTCCTAACCACATTCCTATCTTGGGATGATACCACAAATAACAAAAAGCAGCACTATATTTTTGCAATAAGGCAGTAAAAAGAATAAAAGGATCTCTAGTACAGTCTACTACTATTTTTCTAGAAAGCACCACTTTTTTAAATGCATCTTTCTTTATTTCTGCAATTCCTTTTTTTACTAATTGTATATGAAAATCCTTATCTGACTCCTCTATATTGCACTCTGTTCTCTTATGCTCTTCTTCTTTTAAAAGAGGAACATAAGGCGCCATTACATGATCATCTAAATGCATTAAAACAACAGGTAATTCGGCATTAAATGGTGCAAAAACGAACCCCTTTTCCTTAAAGGTTTTTACATGATATACCTCTGGAGTATTC
The DNA here is from genome assembly GCF_016744255.1 of Maribacter sp. Lineage (GTDB taxonomy): Bacteria > Bacteroidota > Bacteroidia > Flavobacteriales > Flavobacteriaceae > Maribacter_B. The sequence continues at coordinate 10,403 of NZ_JADGES010000038.1, read as the reverse complement.
TGGAAACCTCCATTAACTATAGTACTACTAGGTTTTCTATACAGAACAAAGGGTGCCTTTTTGACTAACTGCTCTTCTGCTTTTTCTATAAGTTGCCTAAACATATTATTTTCTCGGTAAGGCTATGGTACTTAATTTACAGACTGAAATTAAATTTCCATTATCATCGGTCACTTTTATTTCCCACAACTGGGTAGTTCTACCCTTATGTACTATTCCCGCTCTTGCGTATACAAAACCATCTTTTACACTCTTTACATGGTTGGCAGATATTTCAATACCACGGACAAAGAAATTTTCTCCATCCAAAAAAATATAAGAAGCTGTACTACCTACACTTTCTGCTAAAGCAGCGGTAGCTCCTCCGTGTAAAACACCATCTGGTTGATGTACTTTAGATGTAACAGGCATTTTAGCAATTAAAAAATCTTCTCCCACATCCACGTATTCAATCTCTAAAGTTTCCATCAGTGTATTCTTAGAGGTTTCATTACATATTTTTAGAATCTTATTTTTATAATCGTCCATGCTGTTCTTTTTTGTAAAATTAAGCATTCCGATACGAATAAATACATATTACAAAAGAACTAAGTTTATTCCATTTAAGGATTGGTTCGCTATCTTTACTCTAAATTCTTTATTAGCATACCAAGCATATGAGTCTTACAAAAAAGCAGGTAACCTATACAGCAACGAGCAGCTACCAAACACTAAATTCTATAACTACTAAAACAAAAAACATTTGGATAGTACTACATGGTATTGGCTATTTAAGCCGTTATTTTATTCGTTATTTTGATTCTTTACCTGCAGATAAAAATTATATTATAGCCCCACAAGCCCCTTCTAAATATTATTTAAAGGACAATTACAAGCGCGTTGGAGCTAGCTGGCTCACCAAAGAAGATACAGATACTGAAATACATAACACTTTAAACTACTTAGACCAAGTTTACCAACAAGAAAATATAAGCACAAAAAAACACAATGTTATTGTTTTTGGATACTCTCAAGGAGTTTCTATTGCTAGTCGCTGGAGTGCTTTATGTAAAATTCCTTGCAACCATTTAGTCTTATATTCTGGAAGTATTCCTAATGAATTAGAACAAGAACATTTTCAATATTTATTAGACCAAAATGCTAAAATTACTTGTATTATTGGTAACAAAGATGAATATATCTCCGAAGACAATAGAAAAAAGGGAGCTGACAGGATTGCTGTTATTTTCAATGGAAGAGCAAAGCAAATTTTATTTGATGGTGGACATGAAATAAAGAAAGAATTAATATCGGCTTTGCTCGAATAATTAAGAGAACCACAAGCAGCTTTTATTTAAATAGTACTAAAACCATACTCTAGTTTTAGTAGTAACTGATTTTTCTAGTAGTATATGTATTATCCGGAGTTACTATTTCTTTTACCCAGTTGCCAGATTCTCCATTATCAAACTGATAGATATAAGATTTAACTTCCACTTCCTCCCCTATTGTAGTTTCTGTCCTAGATAAAAAGTTTTTTTCATCGTAGAAATAAACCCTCACCTGCTGTACTTCAAATTGTTTGGTTTTAATACTATGCTCAAAAGTGGTCTTTGAAAGTAATTGTTCTTGGCTATTAAACACCTCTTCTATAGCGGATACTGGCTTCCCTTTTAAATATGTTTTTGTTAACACCACCTTAATAGCACTCTTATTCTTTCCTTTACCGATAGAGGTTCGTATAGATTTTAATATTTCACCATTTAACAAATAGGTTTTGGTATCCTCCCCTTTATAATGGTCGTATGTTATATCTGTTTTATCAATACCATTATCATTGGTTCGTATTATCTTATCTAATACTTTTTCTTCGTTATAGATATATTCATATTGTTCTAATAACTCTTTATTATACGCAATAATTTTTTCGATTATTTTTAAGTTAGATGTAGAATCAATAGCATAAAAATTTGCGATAGATGTATTGGCATCAAAGGTATTTTCTCTATAATTTTCGAATCGTTTTTCTTTTAAATAAGACCCATCGTATTTGTAATAGGTAATACTGTAATCTGCATCGTTATATTTGGTTATAGATTTTTCTAAACGACCATCTGGGCTAAAGTTATACTCTTCTTTCCCATATTTAGTAACCACTAAATTAGTTTTTACACTATCTATTAAATCAAAATCATTGGTGGTAAATATTTTAATTTCCTGTGATTGCAATTTACAGAACATGCCAATCGCCAGTAACAAACATAAATACAGATAATTATTTTTCATCTATTGCAATCTATTATAGTGAGTTGTAAAATTAGGGGTTATTCCTTTGGCATAAAAACAAAACTTATGCCAATAAAAAAGGGACTGCATAACAGTCCCTCTTTTCTATAAATTACTACTAGAGTATTTCTTACTTAACTTCCTCAAAGTCAACATCCTCTACATTGTCTCCTTCTTCTGTACTTGCAGATGCAGCATCACCTTCTGGAGCAGCTCCTCCTTGTTGTGCTTCTGCTTGCGCTTTGTACATTTCTTCAGATGCACCTTTCCAAGCCTCGTTTATCTTATCTAAAGCTGGTGTAATTACAGCTAAATCTTTAGATTCGTATGCTTTCTTAAGTTCTTCTAAAGCTTCTTCAACAGGTTTTTTATTGTCCTCAGAAATCTTATCACCAAACTCTTTTAATTGCTTTTCTGTTTGGAAAATCATTCCATCTGCTTCATTTAATTTATCCGCAGTTTCTTTTGCAACCTTATCCGATTCAGCATTTGCTTCCGCTTCTGCTTTCATTTTCTTAATTTCTTCTTCTGTTAATCCTGAAGAAGCTTCGATACGAATATCTTGTGTTTTATTCGTTGCTTTATCTGTTGCAGAAACTTTGATTATACCGTTAGCATCAATATCAAAAGTAACCTCAATCTGTGGTGTTCCTCTTTGTGCTGGTGGAATACCATCTAAATGGAAACGTCCGATATTTTTGTTATCTGTCGCCATTGGTCTCTCCCCTTGTAAAACGTGAATTTCTACGGATGGCTGATTGTCCGCTGCTGTAGAGAATACTTGCGATTTCTTAGTAGGAATCGTTGTGTTCGCTTCAATCAACTTAGTCATTACACCACCCATAGTTTCAATCCCTAATGATAATGGAGTAACATCTAATAACAATACATCTTTAACATCTCCTGTTAAAACGCCACCTTGTATAGCAGCACCTACAGCAACAACCTCATCTGGGTTAACCCCTTTAGATGGTTTTTTACCGAAGAATTTTTCAACAGCTTCAACAACAGCTGGGATTCTTGTAGATCCACCTACTAAGATAATTTCATCAATATCGCTCTTAGATAAACCTGCATTTTTTAATGCTGTAGCACATGGCTCAATAGTTCTTTTTACTAAATCATCTATTAACTGATTAAATTTAGCCAAAGTAAGTGTACGTACTAAATGCTTAGGTCCTGAAGCAGTTGCAGTAACATAAGGTAAATTAATTTCTGTTTGTGCAGAAGAAGATAATTCTATTTTAGCTTTCTCAGCAGCTTCACGTAAACGTTGTAATGCCATAGCATCTTCACGTAAATCCATGCTTTCTTCTGCTTTGAACTCTTCTGCTAACCAATCGATAATTTTTTGATCTACATCATCACCTCCTAAGTGTGTATCACCATCTGTTGATAATACTTCAAAAACACCATCTCCTAATTCTAGGATAGAAACATCATGTGTACCTCCACCAAAATCAAAAACTACAATTTTCTGATCGGTATCTTTCTTATCCATACCATATGCTAAAGATGCAGCAGTTGGTTCATTTATGATACGCTCCACTGTTAAACCTGCAATTTCACCAGCTTCTTTTGTAGCTTGTCTTTGTGCATCGTTAAAGTATGCAGGAACAGTAATAACTGCTCTAGAAACATCTTGTCCTAAATAATCTTCTGCCGTTTTCTTCATTTTTTGAAGAATCATAGCAGATAATTCTTGCGGAGAATATAAACGGCCGTTGATATCCACTCTTGGAGTATCATTATCTCCTTTTACTACTTTATAAGGTACTCTTTTAGCTTCTGTGCTAGACTCTGAGTACTTATTCCCCATAAAACGCTTTATAGAATAAATAGTGTTATGCGGATTCGTAACTGCTTGTCTTTTTGCAGGGTCTCCTACTTTAATTTCACCACCTTCTACGAAGGCAATTACAGATGGAGTTGTTCTTTTTCCTTCTGCATTTGGGATTACAACAGGCTCATTACCTTCCATTACGGAAACACAAGAGTTGGTTGTTCCTAAATCTATACCTATAATTTTGCTCATTATATATATTTTAAATTATTAGTGCATTTTTTTATTCGATTATGTGAATGACAAAGAATATGCCAAGCCAAAAAAACTGACAGGTTGTCATTTTTTATAGATAAGACTATCTATACTCCCCGACAAAAGGAGACATGCAAGACGCTTAATCTTTAATAAATTCAAAAATCGTCACGTAAAATAGGCTCCTCCCTTTTACAACATTTACATATTTTCTTTTAATTAACTAAACCAAAAAACGAAAAATATCGTTGTACATTAGCTAAATCTTAATAGAAAATTATGGAGTGTATTAGTATTTTTGATATGTTAAAAATAGGTGTAGGTCCTTCTAGCTCTCATACTCTAGGGCCATGGCGTGCTGCGGAACGTTGGCTGGTTCTCCTTAAAAAGGAAAATATTTTTTCGAACATAACCTCTATTAAAGTACATATATACGGCTCTCTCTCTTTAACAGGAAAAGGGCATGCCACAGATTATGCATTAATACTTGGATTATCTGGAACCGATCCAGTTACCATACCTATAGATGAAATTTCTGCAATTGTTGCACATACAAAGAGTACAAAAATTATACAATTAGGAGGATTAAAAAGTATTTCTTTTGATCCTGAAGAAGACTTAGTTTTTCATAAAGAGTTTCTTCCTTTTCATGCTAATGGATTAACTTTTGAAGCACAACTAGATACTAAAGAAAAATATACTAAAACATACTACTCTATTGGTGGAGGATTCGTTGTAGATGAAGAACAAAAATCTGCCAAAATAAACAAAGAAGCTTTCTACTCTTTCCCATACCCTATTGAAAAAGGAAAAGAATTACTTGCTTATTGCTTTCAAAAAAAATTACCGATATCCGAAATCGTTTTAGTAAACGAACAATCTTTAAGAAGTTCTGCTAAAATAGATGAAGAATTACAAAGCATCTGGAACACTATGTTAGAATGCATGTATATAGGTTGCCATACAGAGGGCAAGCTCCCCGGAGGACTAAACGTTACACGTAGGGCTTTTGATATGCACCGTAGCTTAATAGGAGAACTTCCTTATAACAACCCGCAAGAATGGCTAGAAACCATTCGACAAACGGAAGTAAAATTTAGGCAAATCCTTAAATGGGTAAGTTGCTTTGCTTTAGCTGTAAATGAAGTAAATGCCTCTTTGGGTAGAGTTGTTACCGCCCCTACTAATGGCAGTGCCGGTGTAATACCCTCTGTCTTAATGTATTATTTAGTCATTGAAAACCATGAAGCTTCCTTTAATCATATTAAAAAGTTCCTTTTAGTAGCAGGTGAAATTGGCAGTATCTTTAAAAAAGGAGCTACTATATCTGCAGCTATGGGAGGCTGCCAAGCAGAAATCGGTGTTTCTTCAGCTATGGCTGCAGGTGCGCTAACCGAATTATTAGGAGGTACTCCTGAACAAGTATTAATGGCTGCCGAAATAGCCATGGAACACCATTTAGGATTAACTTGCGACCCTATAGGAGGCTTGGTACAAATACCGTGTATTGAACGTAATTCTATGGGTGCCATAAAAGCTATTAATGCCGCAGAATTAGCCCTTGGCTCTAACCCTGAAGATGCTAAAGTTCCACTAGACAAAGTGGTGCAAACGATGTGGGAGACTGCTAAAGACATGAATTCTAAATACAAAGAAACTTCCGAAGGAGGATTAGCCGTAGGTGTTTTCTTGAGTGATTGCTAATGCTTGAGTTATTTTTTACATTCGTCTTTTCTACGAGTATCTATTAAATAAATAATTCTCCATTGGCTTTGTTCTTTAAAAAGCTGAAAAGAATTTACCCCGCAATGATGAAACTCTGCATTTAACCAAAACTCATACGGAACCCAAACATTTGCCATAGAACCATCTACTTTTACATCAAAAGAAAGTAGTTTTTCTTCAAATTGCAACGTATCTGGTATACTAACAATATACCTAATTAAATCCTTAAATTTTTCAGTCCTCACTGTAATTTCTCCTGCCCTATTTTCCCCTATAGATTGCAACACGACTTTCGACGATACTACTTTTTTCATTTTCACAGAATCTTGCGCATGAAAAGCTTTAAAGAAATCTAAAACAGTTTGTTTTGCCATATTTTCTTCCGTTTCTTGAGTAAAAGCATTAAGAGAAAACAGAAAGACAACTAGAAAGCTTATTTTTTTCACAACTTTTATGTTAAATAGTTCGGAATAAAAATAAGCTAAATATTTCAACACCATTATGTCCTCTAGAATTGAACAAATCTCCTTACTTTTATCCTTCTTAAAAAAGAAACAATGTCTACAGCAAAAAAAGAATATAAAAGAGTAACCGTAAAATCTCTAGTAGAGATGAAAAAGAATGGAGAAAAAATCTCCATGCTTACAGCCTATGACTATTCTATGGCTAAAATTGTTGATTCTGCCAATGTAGATATTATATTAGTAGGTGACTCTGCTAGTAACGTTATGGCTGGGCACGAAACCACACTGCCAATTACATTAGACCAAATGATTTATCATGCTTCTTCTGTAATAAGAGCTGTTGAAAGAGCTCTCGTAGTCGTTGACTTACCTTTTGGAACTTACCAAAGTGACCCAAAAAAAGCTTTACACTCTGCCATAAGAATTATGAAAGAAAGTGGCGCTCACGCTGTTAAGCTAGAAGGTGGTGAAGAGATTAAAGATTCTATTAAAAAAATATTAAACGCTGGTATTCCTGTTATGGGACATCTTGGTTTAACTCCGCAATCTATTTACAAATTTGGCACATATACTGTAAGAGCTAAAGAAGAAGAAGAAGCTGAAAAACTTATGAAAGATGCCAAAACATTAGAGAAAATTGGTTGTTTTGGAGTTGTTTTAGAAAAAATACCTGCCGAATTAACCAAAATAGTCTCCGAGAGTATTTCTATTCCAACTATTGGTATTGGTGGCGGAAAACATGCAGATGGGCAAGTTCTTGTTATTCATGATTTATTAGGAATGACACACGAGTTTAATCCTAGATTTTTAAGAAGGTATATGAACTTATATGAAGAGATGGGTAATGCTATCTCTAATTACGTCAAAGATGTAAAAAGTAGAGATTTTCCAAACGATGACGAACAATATTAAAAAATGCTTATAAACAAAGTGACAAAGCGATTTTTAATAATACTTGTAGTTTTACTCAATATAGGGTGCGACCAGATTTCGAAAATTACAGTACGTAAGAACGTTACACCAAACGATTATATTCCATTAATTTCGGATAATTTTATATTAACCAATGTTGAAAACACAGGAGCTATGCTCGGTTTTGGACAGAACTTCCCTCCTTTTCTAAAAATTATTCTACTACAAGCTTTACCTGTTATAATTTTACTAGTATTATTATATAGAACTCTTTTAAAGACAGACCTAAACAACATTCTTGTAATGGCATTTGCTTTTGTAATTGGTGGTGGTATTGGTAATCTTATAGACCGTATTTTATACGGCTCTGTAACAGATTTTTTCTTAATAAAAGCTGGAATATTAAAAACAGGTATTTTCAATATGGCAGACGTATCTGTAACTATTGGAGCTTTATTAATTTTGTATATTTCCTTACGATATAAAAACATTGAAATCTAGTGGCTGTAAAAATAATTTCTAATGCTAGCAATTTACAGGTTCTCTACGAGGACAATCATATTATTGCTATTAACAAAAGACCTGGAGATATAGTACAAGGAGACAAAACTGGAGACATTCCACTAAGCGAGGTTGTAAAAGAATACATTAAAATAAAATACAATAAACCCGGTAACGTATACTTAGGTGTTGCTCACAGATTAGATAGACCCACTTCTGGCATTGTTATATTTGCCAAAACGTCGAAAGCTCTTCCTAGATTAAATAAATTATTTGCCGAAAAAGAAGCAAAAAAAACCTATTGGGCAATTGTAAAAAATGCACCCGAAAAGCACACAGATATCTTAACTCATTGGCTTAAAAGGAATACCAAACAAAACAAATCTTACGCCCACAAAAAAGAAGTTACAGATAGCAAAAAGGCAATTTTAGAATATCGTATATTAAAAAATCTAGACAGCTTTTATTTATTAGAAGTGGACTTAAAAACAGGTAGACACCATCAAATTCGGTCCCAATTAACTGCAATCAACTGCCCTATTAAAGGAGACTTAAAATACGGTTTTAATAGAAGCAATAAAGATGGTAGTATTCATTTACACGCAAGAAAACTTTCTTTTATACATCCTGTAAAAAAAGAAGCAATTAATTTAGTTGCTCCTCCACCTAATGACCCTGTCTGGAACGCTTGTTGTTAATTTTAGTACATTTAGTACTTAAAACTAACACTATCCCATGATTAAAAATTTTCTTTTTGTTGTAATCTTACTACTAATTACATCTTGTAGTAGCTATAATTCAATAGACACTTTTTATAACGCTCATAAAAATGATAACCACGTTACAGCTGTACGCGTGCCAAACTTTATGCTTTCGTTAATTAGTAATATATCTCCCGAAATGCAATCTTTAGTTGGCAATACAAGAGATTTAAGATACATGCAGTTCCCTAGTGCTACAGCAGAAAAAACTACTTTTTTAAACAAGCAGCTGAATAGTATTACCGGAAACTCTTTTATCGAAATTTATCGTAAAAACGAAAATTTAAAACGTAATGTAGTTTCTATCCGAGAAAAGAAAAATACGGTAAAAGAAATATTGATTTATAATAACAATAATGAAAAAGGTTCTTTTTTATATTTCAATGGAAATTTCGACCCTGTAAAGGTTCGTGAAATGGCTAAAAACAATCAATTTAAAAATCTTGGCAGCAATCTTATTCACCAAATAGATTATTCTTCTCCCGGTATTAAGCAAGAACAGAAGTAGCTTTATTTTTTCTTAAAAGAACGAATACTTTCAATAAGTACAGAACTTAATATAAGTAACCCGCCAACTACTGTTCTCCAAGTAGGAATTTCGCTTAGAAACAAGACTCCTAAAATAATACCGTAAATTGGCTGTATACTACCTAGAATACTAACACTAGTAATGCTAAAATTTTTAAAACTTTTCAGAAATAAAGTATGCCCAATAGCTGTAGTTAATAAGGCTAAAGCTAGCAATGGCATCCATTGTTCTACAACAAGGTCTAGTTCAATAAAAAATAAAGTAGGAATTAATAATACTCCAGTGACAGCTACCTGATAAAACATAAGACTAGAACCATTATAAGCACCACCTTTTTTCTTTAAAAGCAGATTCCTTAATGCGTAAAAAATGGCTGAAATTATACCAAACCCAATTGCTTTGGTATAATCATTTTCCATATCTAAATTAGGGGCTAAAAAATAAATTCCCAATAACACTAATAGCGCAAGTACTATATGCATTTTCTGAAATTTAGTTTTTAAAACAAATGGCTCTAAAAAAGCAGTAATCACAGGGTATGTAAACAGAGATAACATTCCTATAGCTACATTAGACAACTGCAAAGCATAAAAATAGGTAACCCAATGAATACATAGAAAAACGCCACTAATACCTATTAACATTCTGTCTTTTACATCAATATAGAAGGATACTTTTTTATATCTACAATAAAGGTATAACAAGCCACAAGCTAATAAGGCTCTAATACAAATAGTTACTATAACAGGTAGTTGTACGTATCTTCCCAGAACCCCTGAAGTACTTATAAAAAGCATTGCCAAGTTAATCTCTAGCAAATGAGCTAAATGTGGGTTTTTCTTAAGTGTATTGTTCATTATCTTTTCTGTACCAATGCTTTTTCTCTTATAATTTGAGAAACCGGTTTATCCTCTAAATGACTCTCTAGCCAAGATATTATATCTAAATACAAAAATGCCCTTTTTTCATATGGATGGTCTTCATATTTTTTAAGTTCCTTATAAAGTTTTAAAAACTCATCTCTTAATTCATGCGGATATATATTTCCTAGATTACGTAAAAACTTTATCATCTCTTTTTGCACCGCATGCATATCATTCATTTTCAATAAAAACTTATAAGTGCTCTTTAATTGCACCTCTAAATGATAATCCATACCAGCCTCATAATGAGCAACTAAACTTAACACACGTGCAAAACACATTAAG
>NZ_JADGES010000002.1 GCF_016744255.1 Maribacter sp. | reverse complement strand
TAAAAACACCAAATTCTTTGTTTTGGGCAACAGTGTTTAATTCGCCAAATTCCATTCCAAAACGAATATCTGGTTTGTCGTTACCATATTTTGCCATGGAATCATCATACGTCATCCTAGGAAAAGAGGCAATATCAACCCCTTTAATTTCTTTTAATAGGTGTTTGGTAAGCCCTTCGAATACATTCAAAATATCCTCTTGTTCTACAAAGGCCATTTCACAATCTATTTGTGTAAATTCTGGTTGGCGATCTGCACGTAAATCTTCATCTCTAAAGCATTTTACAATTTGAAAGTATTTGTCCATACCCCCAACCATAAGCAATTGCTTAAATGTTTGTGGCGATTGCGGAAGTGCATAAAATTGCCCTTCATTCATTCTGCTAGGTACAACAAAATCACGAGCACCTTCGGGAGTAGATTTAATTAAATATGGAGTTTCTACTTCTATGAAGTCTGCGTCTGCAAGATACTTGCGTACCTCCATAGCTACCTTACTTCTGAAAATAAGGTTGTTTTTTACCGGATTTCTACGGATGTCTAAGTATCGATATTTCATACGAATATCTTCACCACCATCGGTTTCATCTTCAATAGTAAAAGGAGGTGTTTTAGATTCGTTTAGTACCGTAAGTTCTTTTACTAAAAGTTCAATATTTCCGGTAGGTATGTTTGCATTTTTAGAAGCCCTCTCTATTACTGTTCCTTTAACTTGAATTACAAATTCTCGACCTAAGCTTCTTGCTTGTTCTAGTAATGTTTTAGAAGTACGTTCCTCATCAAAAATAAGTTGTGTAATACCGTAGCGATCTCTTATGTCTATCCAAACTACAAAACCTTTATCTCTAGTTTTTTGAACCCATCCAGATAAAGTAATTTCTTCTCCTATATGGGTATCTCTTAATTCTCCACAAGTATAACTCCTATACATAACCGTTTTTGATTTTGTTGGCAAATTTAAGAAGTATCCGCAATTTAACAGGATTAAATACAACGGATTTTTTTGTTTTTGTAACGACTGATGGCGTGAGGTTTAAAAATTATAAATAACTAACAGTAAGCTAATTACGAGTTTAATGTAAATTTAATGTAAATTAAAGGTTACTATAAAGTTTTGCATATTATAAATATTGCTATATTTGTTATGTTATTGTAAATAAAATGTTGATTTAAATATATAATTATGAAAAGAGCAATCTTATTTTTAGCACTTATAGCCTCTGTCGGCATGTATGCACAAGATACTACACCTACTTATGAAGTAGAAGGAGAAATGGTAAAAGTAACGTACTACCATGAAAATGGTAAAATTTCTCAAACGGGTTTCTTTGTAAACGAGCAATTACAAGGAGAGTGGAGAATGTATAACGAAGAGGGCAAGAAAATTGCTATGGGGCAATATACTAATGGCGTAAAAATGGGAAAATGGTTTTTCTGGGAAGGAAAAAAGCTTAAAGAAGTAGATTTTACAGATAATAAGATTGCAAATATTACGCAATGGAATAATGCAGAGGCTGTTGTATTGAATAAATAAGTTTGATTTATAGGCCAGCGTTTTAAAAGACCATTACGAGTTGTTAAGAACAATCCAGAAAGTTACTACTTTTTGGATTTTTTGCTTTTATAAGCATTGGTTTATTTTAGAGAATTCACAAGAAGTAATAGTGCTCTTTAGAGTTGTTAATTATTTAAAAGATAAGATATCGTCTTATTCTATAGCAATTATTTGTTTTAATACTTTGACATGTATAGAGTATAGTTTCAAATTAGGTATATAAAAAAGGGGGTCAGATTATAAATATGACCCCTTTTTTACAATTAATAGTTGCTTAATTAAACAACAACTTTAGATTTATTATTAGATCTGCCGTTTCTTATTCTAACCTTGACTCTATAGATAAGATTAAAGAATATTGGTACAACGATTAATGTTAAGAAGGTGGCAATTAGTAAGCCGTAAATTACCGTCCATGCTAGTGGCCCCCAAAATATTACGTTATCTCCTCCAATATAAACTTTAGCATCGAGGTCATTCATTAAAGAAAAGAAATCTATATTAAGTCCTATTGCTAATGGTATTAAACCAAGAATGGTTGTAATTGCAGTTAATAGTACTGGGCGTAAACGCGCTTTTCCTCCTTTTACAATGGCTTCAAAAAGGTCTATGTTTTCTAAATATTCATCCTTGTCTAAATCTAATTCAATTTTTTTACGATCAATTAGTAATTGGGTGTAATCTAGTAGTACTACCCCGTTGTTAACAACAATACCTGCCAAGGATATAATCCCCATCATAGTCATCATAATAACAAACGCAGATCCAGAAATTACTAATCCTCCAAATACTCCAATTAAACTAAGGAATATGGCTAGCATTATAATAGAAGGATTACTTACCGAGTTAAATTGGAATATTAAAATAAAGAAAATTAACCCTAAACCGGTAAAGAAAGCTCCAACTAAGAATGCCATTTCTTTATTTTGTTCTTCAATTTGCCCCGTATAATCTATCTTAATATTACTTGGTAAATTTTTATAAGATTTCATTTCTTTTTGAATAACACCAACTATTGCTGCGGCATCAGTATATCCAGGGGATAGTGCAGAATACACAGTAACTACCCTGCGTGCATCTTTATGCTTAATAGCACTAAAACCAGAATTATTACCTTGTTTTGCTACTGCTGAAACAGGCACTTCTTTAATCTGACCAGAAGCCATGTCCCTAAAAGTTATTTTCTGGTTAAATAAAGCACTTTTATTATATCTGTTTTCTTCATTAAAACGAACGTAGATGTCATAGTCTTCTCCCTCTTCTTTGTAGGTTCCTGCTTTTGTTCCAAAGATAGAATTACGTAATTGGCTACCCACTTGGGATGCACTAACTCCTAATTCACCAGCTTTTTTACGGTCTACTTCAACGAGCATCGATGGTTTGTCTCTATTAACATCAATTTTTAATTCATCGATACCAGCAATATTCTTGGTATTAATAAAGTTTCGCATTTTTTCAGCTTCATGGATAAGTTCCGCATAATCATCGCCTTCAATCTCAATGTTTATAGGATTACCAACAGGTGGGCCATTAGCATCTTTTTCTACAGAAATTAAAACTCCTGGGTAAATGCCAACAAGTGCTTCTTGTACTTTTTGGCGTAATTCTTCACTATCTAAACCACGGCGATATTTAAATTCTCGCATGGAAGCAGTAATTTTACCTTTATGCGGCATTTCTGCAGAGGAACCGCCATCTGTATTTGGGTTTCCTGCTCCTTCTCCTACTTGAGAAACAGCACTTTCAACCATGAAATTATAGTCGCCATCCATATAAAGAGGGGCGTTTAAAACCTTATAGACTCTTTTTTCAATAGACTCTGTAATCTGATTGGTTTTTTCAATATCTGTCCCTTCTGGGTATTCTATGTATACAATAATCTGATTAGGCTTATTGTCTGGGAAAAATTCCACTTTAGTTCTTTGGGTACCTAAAGACCAGCCAAATGCCATGAAAGAGATTATTAATAGAGCAAATGTACTTACGGTTAAGATATAAGGAGTTAATCCGGTAAGTGCCCATCTTAGTGTTCTTTCATACATTCTCTCTAACCATGGAAGTGCTTTATTTTGGAAAGTATTAGCCCAATTTCTTAGGAATAGTCTATACATCCAAAGCATTACAGCAGTAAAAATCATCAATGTTCCAAGTCCTCTGTATGTGCCTCCGGTAAAAACAATAATTAGACCTATAGTAACCATTACTGCAGTTGTAATGATTATTTTTTTCATGGGCATGTCTACATCTTCCACACTCATAAATTGTGATACTAGTACCGAGTTAAAGAAAATTGCAACAAAAAGGGAAGATCCTAGTACGGTAGAAAGTGTTATGGGTAATAGAATCATAAATTCTCCCATTACTCCGGGCCATAATCCTAAAGGAATAAAGGCTGCGACAGTTGTTGCGGTAGAGATGATGATGGGGAAGGCAATTTCTCCGATACCTTTTTTGGCAGCTTCAACTCTTCCCATGCCTTCTTCATCCATAAGGCGATACACATTTTCAACCACTACAATACCGTTATCAACCAGCATACCTAGCCCCATAATTAATCCAAAAAGAATCATAACATTCAAGGTATACCCAAATGCATTTAAGATTAATATGGACATAAACATGGACATGGGTATCGCAAAACCAACAAACACAGCGTTTTTAAAACCTAAGAAGAACATTAATACCGTTACTACCAGTATTATTCCAAAGATGATGTTATTCACCAAATCGTCTACTTGTGTAATAGTTACAGAAGATTGGTCATTTGCGATAGTAATATGTAGATCTTTTGGGAATTCATTTTCTATTGCATCTTCGACAATATCGCGAACCTGAGAGGTAGCATCAATCATATTTTTACCAGCACGTTTTTTAACGTCTAGCATTACTACTCTATTTCCAAATTCTCTAGCGTAGGTAGTTCTATCTTTTTCTTTAAATGTTATAGTAGCTAAATCCTTAAGATATATAGGATTTTCATTCTCCGATTTAACTACAAAGTTTTCTAAATCTGCAGGGGTATCAATTTCGCCTAAAATTCGTATGGTTCTTCTTTGCCCACTTGTAATTAAATTTCCAGCAGACATGGTAACATTACCCCCAGCAATTGCATTTCTAATATCGTCAAAACTTACTTTGGCAGACATCATTTTATAAATGTCTACTTCTACAGCAACTTCTTTATCCTGGGCTCCACGGATGTCTACTTGCTTAATTTCTTGCAAGTTTTCAATTTCATCTTGCAAATATTCTCCGTATTCTTTTAACTTCTCAACAGGGTAATCTCCAGAAATGTTAATGTTTAGAATTGGCATTTCTTCAGACATGCTCAGCTCAAACACATTAGGTTCTACTTTGGCATCATTAAAAGTGGGCCAGTCTTCACTAGAAGTTTCTGTATCTATCTGATCTTTTACTTTTTGCTTTGCTTGGTCAACCGTTAGCCCTTCATCAAACTCAACAACAACTAAGGAATAATCTTCTTGTGAGGTAGATGTAGTTTCTACCACATTACTCACTGTTTTTAGTTTATCCTCTAATGGATCTGTAATTAGTTTTTCTATGTCTTCTGCTGTGTTTCCAGGAAAAACAGAGCTTACATAGATTTTGGTTTCATTTACTTCTGGGAAGTTTTCTCTTGGCATGCTATAAAAAGCAGATACACCTAGTATTAAAAATAGAATAATTAATACGTATATCGTAGTCTTATTTTCTATTGCCCAAGAAGAGAGTTTAAACTCTTTATGCATTATTTTATTTTTGCTCATGAGTTTTTTTTATGAATTAATTACTTCAACAGTTTGGCCATTCTTTACAGTTCTGGCGCCTTCTTGTATAATTTCTTCTCCAACTTCTATTCCACTTAAAACTTCAATAAGATCATCTTGAGTTTTGCCTGTTTTAATAATTACTCTAGTTGCTTCACCATGATTGTTTTCTTTGTTTTTAAGCACATAAATATACTGTTGTCCTTTGGCATTTTCAGAAATAATACTTTGCGGTATTAAAACAGCATTTTCACTGGTATAGTCATTAATTTTAAGCTTTGCTGTTAGGTTTGGCTTAATGGTTTTGTCTGGATTAGGAACATTAACTTCTATTTTAAAAGTACGGTTTGCAGGGTTAATATAACTGCCAACTTGTGCAACCTTAGTGGAGATTTCTTTATTTAAAACTGGAATATCTACAAGTACAGCTTTGTTTTTCTTAATGTTAGATATATGACTTTCGGGTACATCTGTTTCAATGTACATACGGTTTAAATTAACTAATAAAAAAAGAGGCGTTTGCCCAGCAGCCGTTACATTACCAGGTTCCGTAATTACATCATCAATGACTCCAGAAAAAGGAGCTTTTACTACTGTTTTAGCAAGTTGTTGTTGTAATTGATTAATGGCTTTGGATTGGGCATTGTAGTTAGATTTTGCTTGTAAAAAGTCCATTTCGCTACCTATTTTTTGTTCCCATAAGCGCTCTTGACGTTCAAAAGTTGTTTTAGCCAAATCTGCTTGTATTTGTAGTTGAGCAAGTTCTTGGCCTATTCCACCATCATCTAGTATAGCTAAGGTCTGCCCTTTACTTACGCGTTGTCCTTCTTTAACGGTAACGGTTTTAAGAATTCCACTCATTTCTGGAGTTATGGTAAGTAAGTTCTTTGTGGTAACATTACCTTGGAGTTCTACATAGTGGTTAAAAACTTCTTGTTTCGCTAAGAATGTAGATATTAAAGGAATTTTCTTTACTGTGTCTAACTCGGCCAATGCATCTTTAAGCATTTGCAAGTTTGCAGTTACTACTTCTTGTTCTTTTTCTATTGCTGCTTTCTTCTCTTTTATTTTGGCAATATTATTAGTACTTATTACGGATTCAACGGATTGTTCCTTACCACCGCAAGCGGACAATAATATAGCAAAAGCTGCTAGATAAATAATTCTTTTCATTTGGATTGATTTATATGTTGATGTTTTTTGATTAGGATTCGGCATTAAGAATAATTTCTAATTCGGTTTTCTTATTGATAACTTCTATCATAGATTGTAAATACTCTTGTTGGGTAGTATATAATTGTGTTTGGGCTTGTCTAAGCTCAAAGCTAGTTGCTAATCCTTCGAAATACTTAATCTGATTCTTTTTTTCAATGCGTTCCGCAAGGCCTAAATTATCTTTTGCTGTTTGGTATTGATCAATTGCTAAAATGTAATCGCTTTTAGCATTTTCTAATTGTAAGCGTATTTGTTGTTCTGCTTCTTTTAACTGTGTTTTTGCTTTCTCCAGAGCAATTTTAGCACGTTGGGTACTGGCGCTTCTTTTTAAGGAGCTGAAAATGGGAATGTTTAAATCGAAACCCAGAATAGAAGAGTCGAACCATTGTTGGTCGCTTTGCAGAAAGTTAAAATCATCTGCATAGCCAGTAGTACCATAGTTAACAAATGCATTTAAGGTTGGTAATGCTTTACTTTTAGCAAGTTTATGCTCGTAAAAACGTTGCTCATTTAAATTAGTGGCTAGTTTATAGTCAACATTATTTTCAATGGTAAGGTTAGACTCTAGTAAATCTAATTTAATTTGCTTTTGGGTTAATGCATCTAGGTTATCCTCTAGTTTCGTAGGAGCATCAATAGCAATCCCCATTACTAGGTTTAACATTTGTAAAGTAATGTCTTTTAATCTAACCGCATTTTTTAATTGATGGTCTATGGATGAAAGTGTAATTTGTAATTGTTCCACACTTTCTTCATCGGCTAATCCGTTTTCATATATTTTAGTGGTTTCCTCGAGGTTTTTTTCTAGAGTATTTTTGTTCTTTTCAAAAATAGAAACACTCTCGTTTGCAAGGAGTACATTACCATAGGCTTGGGTAACAGCCTTCCTAACTTCTAATCGGGTTTTTTCTTTGTTGTTAGCGCTGTAGCTTAAAAATACTTTGGAAGCTTGCACACCTACAATATAAGAGCCGTCGAAAATTTGTTGAGATAAGGTTGCTGTGGCAGAGGCAGTTTGTGCTTGTCCAAAAACTATGGGAATAAAAGTGCCAGCTTCTCCACCAGCAAATTCTCCTGGAATTAGAGATACAGGCTGCTTTAATTGGTTTTGGTAGCTAATTGCTCCACTAATTTGAGGTAAGCCACCAGCAATGGTTTCCCATTTTTGTTTTTGGGCATCGATAATATCTCTTTCTGCGTTAATTGCACTATAGTTATTTTTTAGAGCAAAAGAAACAGCTTCATCCAAAGTAAAACTGTTTGTTTTATCTTGGGAATAGCTTACGGATACATAAGCTAAGGTTAGTAATAGTAATAATTTAGTTCGCATTTAATTATGATTTGAATTGATGATTGTGTTTAATATTTTTCTTCCTTTTGGCGTTACTATACCTCTTAAATGGTATTCCAGGTATTCATCCATAAGGGTTCGGATAGGAAATATCTCTAAAGGGAAAAGTTGTTGGTCTTTTATATTGGTTATACCAGAAAAGTATATTCTGGAAACAAATTCAATATTCAGGTTTTCTCTATAAATACCAAGGTCTATTCCTCTTTTAATATTTATAACTACGCAATCTTGCATTACTTCAAAATGCTTTTGCCTAATGGTGTTGTGTATTTTAGGATAATATTTCTGTAATTGGTACTGTGGAGATGATTTTTCATCTTTTAAATGTAGTAGAACAAACTTTTTAATATCATAAAGTTCTTCAATAGGGTTCTTTTCTAAAGCACAAATGGAATCAATACCCTCAGATATATTACAAAACATATCCATGGTTACTTCTTGGACTAGTTCACTTTTATTCTTAAAATGGGAATAAATAGTCTTTTTGGAAATAGCTATTTCATTGGCCAAATCATCCATGGTAACACTTTTAAACCCTAGGTTTAAAAACATATCGGTAGCTTTCTTTAATATTAAATCTTTCATAAGAGACTGTGAAGATAGCACACGGAAACTTTAAAAACATTAAAAGTTTCCAAAGTTTTGTATTTATTTAACATTATTAGGATTTGCGTTTGGTATCCAGTTTTTATTCTTCTTCTTCAGGAGTTCGATTAATAAAGGAGTTAAAGGCATTTTCTCCTTCTTTTTTCCAGAATTGGTCATATTGCTTCCATTTGGAAAAATCTCCGCATTCTTTTTCATTTTTGTTGGAAAATGACTTTTCTTTTTCTTTCTTTTTGCTAGAGCTATTTCCACCAATGCATCCAAATAGTATTTTTGCTAAAGCAAAAAGGCCAATAGCTTGCCAATACCCTATGGTAGTTAAGCCAAATATTTCTGGCATAAGCCAATTCCATAACCACATAACTCCAAAACCAAGAAGGAGAGCAAAAGCTATTGCTGCTATAATACCAAATAGTACCCAGCCTACAATGGTTCCAATATTTTTACTTCTAATTTTATGTTTAATGTATTGTTCCATAATTTTTTATATTAAATGTGCTGTACGTTTTTGTTGCATTAATTTTTTTGCCAATATAGATAGTGCTCTATGTCTTCTAGACATAAGAGTGCCTTCTGGTATTCCTGTATCCCACGCAATTTCTTTATAACTATAGCCTTCAAAATCTATAGCTATAATTATACTTTGATACTCTGGTTTTAGGTCGCTAATTGCCTTTTTTAACTCTAATTTCATTTTGTCAGAATATATTTCAGTTGAATTTTCATAAATGAGTTCAGAGAATTCTAGAAGTTTTAATTCTGTTTTTTCTTCAAATGACAAATTGTTTTTTTTGGTTCGTAACGTATCTATAATTTTATTTTTCACCGCATTATATACAAAGCCAGTAACATTGGTAATGGGAGAGGCATTTTTGGATCTTGAGAAGATTTTTAGAGCAACTTCTTGTATAATATCTTCTGCACCTCTGTCTGCTGTATCTTTAATTTTAGAATGTACATAGGCTTTTAACGAAGGATATTCGTTATAAAAAAATAGCTTAAGCCTTTTGTCATTATCTGTATCGGGCATTGTATCTTTTTGGTTTAACAACCAGCATGCAACTATAAAGACGAGGTTTTTTAAAACTATTGCATTTTTTTTAATTTTTTTAGAAAATTTCATTCTTTTTAAGTCCTATGAATTTGTTTGGAGGTCATTTGGTAAAATGGATGTATTTTTGAAAAAAAATTGCAAACATGCATTCTGTAGATTATTTCCGCACTCATTTTGTTACGTATTTAGAAGAGAAAATTTTTACCAAAGAGCCTAAAAATCTCTATGACCCCATTACTTATATTTTAGAGTTGGGAGGAAAGCGGTTAAGACCTGTTCTAACTCTGATGACTGCCGAAATTTTTAATACAGATTTTACCAAAGCTTTGGATGCAGCATTAGCCATTGAAGTTTTTCATAATTTCTCTTTGGTGCATGATGATATTATGGACGATGCTCCTTTACGTAGAGGAATGCCTTCTGTTCATGAAAAATGGAACATAAATACGGGAATACTTTCTGGAGATGCAATGCTTATAAATGCATATCAGCTTTTTGAAAATTATGAGAGTGAAACGTTTAGGGCGTTAGCACAATTATTTACTAAGACAGCCATAGAAGTTTGTGAGGGTCAACAGTACGATATGGATTTTGAAACCAGAGACGATGTTACTATTCCAGAGTACTTAAAAATGATTGATTATAAAACTGCAGTTTTAGTTGGTGCAGCCATGAAAATGGGGGGTATAATTGCTAAAGCTTCGCAAGAAGACCAGAATAGAATTTATGATTTCGGTAGAAATCTTGGTATCGCTTTTCAATTGCAAGATGATTATTTAGATGCCTTTGGTAATCCAGAAACTTTTGGGAAACAAGTAGGAGGAGATATTATAGAAAACAAAAAAACATACTTGTATTTAAGGGCTTTAGAATTGGGTACAAAATCGCAAGTAAGAGAGTTAACAGATTTATATTCTATACAACCTAATGATGTTACCCACAAAATAGACACGGTAAAAGAAGTGTTTATGGATACAGGTGCTGTTACAGATGCTAAATCGGCAATATCGGAGTATACACAAAAGGCATTTAAAGTTCTAGAAGAGCTCAATATTCCTACGGAAAATAAAAAAGTTCTTAGAGAATTTGGAGAAGGCTTAATGCAAAGAGAAGTTTAATTTTTTCCCGTTATTGTTTTTAAAGAATGTAGTGGCTTCAATGACTTCTGCACCACTAGTTTTTGCTATTATCCAAACAATTGCAAATATAATTGGTTCTATAGTTAAAGGCGATTTGAGTGGCGATAGAACTGGCATAATTGTTTTCATATCTAGTAGTATAATTGGATTTAGCTTAGTCAATGTAATATCATACTTAATCTCATCAAAAAAAGAGTTTTTATATTATTGGACAAATTGCCAATATTTTAATCTTGATTGGCTCAATGATTTTGGAAAACTATAATTGGCTATATTATTCCGTAATTTTAGTCGGATTATATTTCATTATCAATCCAGAATCATTATTAAAAAAGTCCTGATTAAGAAACTTTAGAATTATGAATATTATCAAATTGGAATTATTTGAAAGCAACTTGACGTGACAAATACTACTGTCAACAGAACTAAAATTAATACGGTGATTGGTACTAAATCCCAAGTTTTGCGTAATTTTATAAGGTCGCCGAATCTATTGTATTTAGCTTTGGAACAAAAAAGAAAAAGCAAAACAATAAGCTTCGGCTTAGTGCGAAGTCGGAAACGAAAAGTTTCCTTACTTCCCCACTATACTTAGCTCAGGCGTTATTATATAGTTCTTAGTTTAAGATGTACCGAACTCCTAAGAAACCTCTAATACCTTGATTTGGCCCATATACATAAGCTGGGTCAAAAGTTAAGCCATAAGGGTTGTTAGCCGTTGGGATAGCATCACCATTGGTATTAAACGTTACGTCTTTATCAAAGGGGTCATTGGATCGTGCTATTATAAAAGGATTACCACGGTTTGGAGTCCAGTTTAAAAGATTTTTAATGCCACTATAGATTTCCATTTTTGGTAACCCTTTAAAGGTGAATTGAATATTTTGTATACTCCAAACAGGGGAATACTCACTTCTAGGGTCTAGTTCTCCTAATATGGGTAAACGCATTGGACCGTATATATTACCTGTATAGTCTATATTTAATTTGATAGGTTTTATTTCATAAGAAATACCCCAAGTACCAGAATAACTTTCGGTTAATATTTGTCTTTCTGTTACGCCATTTCTGGTATTGCTAACATTCATAAATGTGGCTCCCAAAAGAAGTTTTAGATGGTTAGGGAAAACAATATCTACGTTGGCACTTATCCCTTTAGAAACCGATTTTCCGTCTAGGTTGTCGTATATTATTTGGTTAGGATTGGTGTCGTAGTCTGGTAAGATAATATTGTTAAAATGGGTGTAAAAAAGAGAAGCATCTAAACTTGCAAAAGTTCCATTGTCACTATAGAATTTTTGAAGGTAGTTTAAATTAGCGTTTACGGATTTCTCAGGTTTTAGTTCATTGGCAACTATAACTTCTCTAGACCCTGTTAAAGAAGCATGTTCTTCTGTAAATAAATTCACCACTCTAAATCCAGTACCAGCGTTTAATCGTAGAATTCCATTGTTGGAAACTTTCCATTTATAAGCAGTTCTGGGGGTAAAAATGGAGCCATGTCTTTCATCATAATCATACCTAGCACCTAATAGTAAAGAATGTTTTTTATTGAACTTAATTTCATCTTGTACAAATAAACTTGGAATAATTATTTCATCAGGATTATTTTCTGCGTTATTTGCTGTTGCTGAAGTGTTATCATCGTAATAATTATAACGTAGCGAAGTTCCAAAAAGTAAATCGTGTTTCCCTATTGGCTTATCCCAAGTAAGTTGTGCAAAGCCAATTCTTTGATCTGCTAAATAAGGAATGTCTCCATAAAAAGAATCTTGATGATGGTCATTATAAGAAAATGAAAAAAGAACTTTTTCTTCTATTGGGAGTTGGTATTTACCTAGTATTTCCCATCTAGTTGTTTCGATACTTTCTCCATAAATATCTGTTCCACCTCTAAACTCTGGTGTCCATTGCATTTCACCGCCCCAACGATTTTCAAGAAAAAAACGCCCTGCTAGTGATAAAATTTTATTTTCTTTCCGTTTAAAATTCCATTTTTGAAATACAGAAATACGTTCTTGTAAGGTTAAGTCGGTGAAATTATCGTTATTATTATCTATAGGATTATCATAGTTAAAATAGTTAACCCCTAATAAGGCATCAGCTTTCTTACCTGCTTTTATTTTTGTTCCTATATCTAGATTATATTCTCCCCAACCTGTGGCGAAAGCATCTGCAAAAAATATAGGTGCATCTTCGGTACGTTTTGTAATAATATTTATTAAACCACCAACGGCTTCACTTCCATATAAACTAGAAGCTGGTCCTTTTACAATTTCAATTTGTTCAATAAGGGAATTTGGTATTCCAGAAAGACCATAAACCGTTCCTAGTCCACTAACAATAGGCATTCCATCAATTAAAACTAAAGTATATGGGCCTTCTAAACCATTAATATGTATGTCTCCAGTATTACAGACATTGCAATTTATTTGTGGACGAACGCCATTTACGTTTTGCAAAGCCTCAAAAATGCTTGCAGTTGGGTTCTTTTTTAAAAATGTAGGGCTATAAACTTCCACGGGTACAGGGCTCTCTAATCTTTTAACGGGTTTTAGGGTTCCTGTTACAACGGTTTCCTCTAGTTGCTCAGAAGAAGCTTTTAGTTCAATGGAAAAGGTTTTATTTTCATTTTCTTTAATTGCTATTTTTTGAAAATAGGGCAAGTAGCCTAGTACGGATACGTATAAAGTATAGCTTCCTGGGGTAATGTTTTTTATAGTAAAATTACCATTTTCATCACTTGCAGTGCCTTTTAAAGTGCCCTTTAAAAGAATATTAGCAAAGGCTACTGGGGTATTGTTTTCGGATACAATTCCTTTTATTTGCGATTCTTGAGCATTTAAAATTTGGCAACTGTATAGAAATACAATGCTAATAAGGAACGATTTGAGGATATGATTCATAAATATTTATGTTTGCAAAAATTAAAATTTAGACAAAACTAAATATTTGTTTTTAATAATAAAAATGTATTTTTGTTTTAAATGAAAATTTAATGACGCTTTCAGAGGAAGACTATATTAAAATAATATACCATTTAGGAAAGGGAGAATCGGGTAGTGTTTCTACAAATTCTATTGCAGCGAGGATGGAAACAAAACCATCTTCGGTTACCGATATGATTAAGAAATTGTCGGAAAAAGGTCTTGTGAATTATAAAAAATACCAAGGAGTAACTCTTTCGGAATATGGTTTAAAGATAGCCTTGTCTATAGTAAGAAAACATAGATTGTGGGAGGTGTTTTTGGTAGAGAAATTAGAATTTTCTTGGGATGAGGTGCATGAAGTAGCAGAGCAATTAGAGCATATAAAAAGTGAGAAGCTTGTAGATATGCTAGATAAACATTTGGGATACCCGCAAATTGACCCGCATGGGGATCCAATACCTTCTAAAAATGGAGAATTTAAAAAGTCGATTAAGAGATTGTTAAATGAAGTACCTATAGGAAAAGAAGGTATTTGTGTTGGAGTAAAAGACTCTTCACCTCCGTTTTTAAAATTTCTAGACAAAAATAACATTGCTTTGGGGGATACAATATTGATTGTTGATAAAGAAGAGTTTGATGGCTCTTTACATATAAAAATTAGAGATATAGATATTCATATATCGGATCAAATAGCATCTAACTTATATTTAAGAATTATAGAATAATGATGGAACAAGTAGTAACATATTTAGGATCTATAGATCCCATATTAGCAGCATTCTATGCCACAATATTTACGTGGGCATTAACGGCAGCAGGAGCGGCCTTAGTTTTTCTCTTCAAAACTTTAAACAGAGCAGTTTTAGATGGTATGCTCGGTTTTACTGGTGGCGTAATGGTGGCGGCTAGTTTTTGGAGTCTCTTAGCGCCAGGAATAGAAATGAGTCCGGGAGAAGGTTTTGTAAAAGTTATACCAGCTGCAGTTGGATTTTTATTAGGAGCTCTGTTTCTTTTTGGATTAGACAAAGTATTGCCTCATTTACATATTAATTTTAAAGAAAGCGAAAAAGAAGGCATAAAAACGCCATGGCATAGATCTATATTACTAACTCTTGCCATAACCTTACATAATATTCCAGAGGGTTTAGCTGTAGGAGTTTTATTTGGAGGAGTTGCAGCTGGTTTTGATGGTGCTTCGATTGGTGGAGCCGTGGCATTAGCTTTGGGTATTGGGCTCCAGAATTTTCCAGAAGGTTTCGCAGTAGCAATGCCATTAAGAAGACAAGGATTAAGTAGAACTAGAAGCTTTATGTTTGGACAGGCGTCTGCCTTAGTAGAACCTGTAGCAGCAGTTATTGGCGCTTGGGCGGTACTTACTTTTCAACCTATTTTACCATATGCACTTTCTTTTGCAGCAGGCGCTATGATTTTTGTTGTAGTAGAAGAAGTTATTCCTGAAACACAACAAGATAAATATACCGATATTGCTGTAATGGGCTTTATCGGCGGTTTTATTGTGATGATGACCCTAGATGTTGGTTTGGGATAGAGGGTAAAAAATTAATGACTATGACCACCGCCTTCTTCACTTATTAAATTAAAAGCTCCTTTAGTGAGGAATTGAGAATCCTCGGTTAAATTTTTATTAGGTTTTATAGCCGTGTATCCATTACTGGTGTCTCCTTTGTTTACTTCTATCATTTTAAAATGATAAGAATCGGTTTGGGGCATTAACCGAAGGACAAAATATTTGCCATCTTGTTCAATAATACTATCTTCTGGAAGACCCATTTCTTTGGTGGTGCTAGTAATGATATTAGCATCTAAAAACATTCCAGTTAAAAAATTATTTTCGGATTCATCTTCCATATGACCGTGCACTGTAATAGTTCTATTTGCATTAATAGATTTGCCTATCAGGTGTACTTTGGCTTTAAAAACCTCTTTAGAAGCTTCGGGTATTTTAAAAAGAATTTCTTGGCCTTTTTTAATTTTTAAGATGTCTTTTTCATACACCGTGAGTTCTACATGGAGGTGTTCGTTATTTATTATTTCTAAAATAGCAGCAGCAGCAGAGACATAGGTGCCTTTAGTAACATTCATTTTAGTAACACTACCACTAATAGGAGCGTAAACAGATGCTACTGTAGTAATTATTCCTTTGTCTACATTAGAAGATGAAATGTTTAGCATACTAAGCTGTTTTCTAAAACCATTGTATTTAGCTTTTGCAGTTTTGTATTCACTTTCCGTTTTTAAGTAGTTTTTTTGTGATGTAATATTTTCTGCAAAGAGAATTTTATGGCGGTCATACTCGGATTTTAAATAAGTTAACTGCTCTTTAATTTCTAAGTATTCTTGCTGTAGAGTTATAAATTCTGGATTTTCAATAGTAACTAATGACTGTCCTTTTGTTACTTGGTCACCAACTAATAAAGGTGTAGATTTTATGTACCCGCCCATGGTAGCACTAACAACAGCTTTGTTCTCTGGGGGAACATCTATCATACCGCTAGTGGTAATAGTTTCAGGAAAAGGTTGTTTTGTTAACTTGCCTATTTCCATTTTGGCGTTATTAAATTGCTCTTTGGTAATTTCAAGAATTTTGTCTCTATGTTCCTCGTTTTCTATCGACGAACTTTTTTCAGAAGTTTTTGAGGTTGTATTTTTTTCCGAATTTCCACAACCACTTAAAGTGAAAATTAAAAGTAAACTGTATAGAGAGTATGTATATAATTTCATAATAGTGTATTAAAGAGATAAATAATTAAGAGTAATAACGGTTTGGTTATACTGATTCAGTTTATTTAAATATTCTAGGGTTATGGTATAAGAATTTTCTATGCTTTGTATGTATTGAAAAAAATCAATTTCACCATTTTTAAAACTTAGGCTGGCTGTTTTTAATATTTCAGTAGCTAATACTTTTCCTTCGGTTTCATAATAATCTAAGGCTTTTTGTTGTGTATGGTATTTTACCATTAAGTTGTTTTGTAACCCTTTTAGTTCCTTTTGGTATTGTTGTGATTCTGCCTCGGCAATAGACGCTCCGATTTTCGATGCTTTTATTTTGGAGGACTGCCCATTGAAAAATAAAGGTATTTTTAGTCCTATGGAATATCCTTTTAAAGAACCTTTTAAATTAGGAGCGGTACCTTGAAAATAATCCAAACTAATATCTGGTAGTAATTGCTGTTTTTCATACCGGTTCTTGGCTTGGAAAAGCATTATTCTACTTTCATAAAATTTAGACTCTATGTTAGAATTAGAGACGGGTAGATTTAACCTTAATTTAGATAAAGAAACAGTAGCCAAATAAATACTGTCCTTAGGCTGTATAATTTTAATTAGATTGTTGTAGGCTATGGAAACTTCTTGTTCTGCCTGTTCTAGCTTAAGTTCTATTTGTTTTTGCTTAGAAAGGGAAGTTATTTTTTCTAAATAATTGGTTTCGCCAAGCTCAAACCTTCTTTGTGCCATGGCAGAAAAATTGGTGTATAAACTATCTAGTTTTCTATAAATAGATTTTTTTTCTTTTTCATAGAGCAATGCTTGGTAGCTAGAAGTTATTTGTTGTATAAGACGTTTTTTCTGAATACTATATTGAATAGATTCTGAATCAGATGCCGCTTTATTCCATTTTTTTTGAGCAAAATAAAGAGTAGGGAAGAGGAAGTCTTGTTGTACTCCAAAAATCCTTAAAGCTTCATTATTACTTGCTAAATTGTTCTCATCGTATGCATAATATACTTGAGTTTTATCAAAATTAAAAGCTGTTCCTATAAGTGCATTTGCTTGCTCTTTTTTAAGAGCAAAAGATTGGAGTTCTGCATTGTTTTCTAACCCTAGGCTTATAAGTTTATCCATGTCTTTTTCTTGCGATATTCCAGATTTAGGAAAAAGAAAAAAGCATAGAAGTAACAGGGTGCCAATAGAAGAAATTTTAGAAGAGTTTACCTTATTATTTTTCGGTCCATTGAAATAGGCGAAAAGCACGGGCAATACTACTAGAGTCAATATGGTAGCCGTTATTAAACCACCAATTACTACGGTAGCTAATGGACGTTGTACTTCTGCTCCAGCATTGGTAGAGATGGCCATCGGTAGAAACCCGAATGCTGCTGCTAGGGCAGTTAATAAAACAGCCCTTAATCTGTCTTTTGTACCTTGTTTTACTAATGCCTCCATGCTTTCGAATTTTTGCTTTTTTAGTTCTTTAAAATGTTCAATTAATACTATTCCGTTTAATACAGCAATACCAAATAGAGCTATAAAACCTACACCTGCCGATATACTAAAAGGTAAATCTCTTATCCAAAGTAGGAGTACACCGCCAACAGCTGAAAGGGGAATGGCAGAATAGATGATTAAAGCTTCTTTTGCAGATTTAAATGCAAAATATAGAAGCACAAAAATTAAGATTAATGCTACCGGAACGGCTAATAGTAATCTGGAAGTTGCACTTTGTAAATTTTGGAATTGGCCACCATAGGTTATGTTGTATCCTACAGGGAGTTTAATTTTTTCTTTTACAATAAGTTGCACATCGTCGACAACGGATTGCAAGTCTCTATCTCTAACATTTATACCTACTACTATTCTTCTTCGTGTATCATCCCTAGAGATTTTGGCAGCGCCTTTTTCGTAGGTGATACTTGCCAACTCATTTAAGGGGGTTTTACCCCCATTAGGAAGATCAACATAGAGGTTTTTAAGATTAGTAATGCTTTTTCTATTTTGTTTTTCTAGACGAACTACAAGATCAAACCTTTTCTCTCCTTCATAGACATTACCAACTATACGACCAGCAAAACCCATGGATACCATTTCGTTTAGATCTTTTATATTTAATCCGTAACGAGCAATTTTAGCCCGATCATATTTTACCTTCATTTGTGGAAGGCCAATAATTTTTTCTACGGAGATATCTGCTGCGCCTTCTACATTTTCTATTAAAGATTTAAGCTCATTTCCTTTTTGGCTAAGAACATTTAAATCTTCTCCAAAGATTTTAATAGCAATATCTGCTCTAACACCTGTTATAAGTTCATTGAACCGCATTTCTATAGGTTGCGTAAATTCTACTTCCATACCAGGAAGGATTGCCAGTGCTTCTTTAAATTTATTTGCTAACTCATCTTTGGAGCTAGCTGAGGTCCACTCTTTTTTAGGTTTAAGTGTTATGATTACATCACTTTCTTCCATAGACATGGGATCCGTAGGAACTTCAGCAGCGCCTATTCTAGAGACCACTTGTTTTACTTCAGGAAAATTATTTAATAGTATTTTTTCTATTTGGGTTGTGGTTTCTACAGTCTTGCTTAGAGAGGTTCCTGTTTTAAGAACAGGCTGAATTACAAAATCGCCTTCATCTAGAGTAGGAACAAATTCTCCGCCCATGGATGAAAAAAGAATAATAGTCATAACTAATAGTGCAGAAGCAATACCTAAAACAGTTTTTTTCTTATTTAATGCCCAGTCAATTATTGGGGCGTATATTTTATAAACCCAATTCATTAGCCTAATAGAAGGATTTTTAGAATTGATATTTGTTGGTTTTAAGAAGATGGAAGCAGCAACAGGAACGTAGGTAAAACAGAAAATCATGGCGCCGATTAAAGCAAAACTAAAGGTTAATGCCATTGGTTTAAACATTTTCCCTTCCACACCAGTTAGAGAAAGTATAGGAATAAAGACTATTAAAATGATAAGCTGTCCGAAAATGGCAGAATTCATCATCTTGGAGGAGCTGTTTAAGGTGATTTCATCTTTAACCTTTTGTAGATTATCCTTAGATAATAGTTCTAATTCTTCTTTTTTGGAGGTTATTTGGAAGGCAATAAATTCTACTATTATTACTGCGCCATCTATGATTATTCCAAAATCTATAGCGCCTAAACTCATTAAATTGGCATCGACTCCAAAGATGTACATTAAGGATAAAGCAAAAAGTAAACATAATGGAATAACAGATGCTACAACCAAACCAGAACGTAAGTTCCCTAATAAAAGAACTACCACAAAAATTACGATGAGACAACCAAGAATTAGGTTTTCGGTTACGGTAAAGGTTGTTTTTGCAATAAGTTCGCTTCTGTCTAAGAAAGCATTGATGTAAACACCTTCTGGTAAAGAACTAGAAATAGATTCTACTCTTTCTTTTACAGCATCAATCACTTTTTTGGAGTTTGCATCTTTAAGCATCATTACTTGGCCAAGAACTTTTTCTCCTTCTCCATTTCCTGTAATAGCTCCAAAACGATTGGCACTTCCAAAACCTACGGTGGCAACGTCTTTAACGTAAACTGGAAGTCCATTTTTAGATGTAATAACTATGTTTTTTATATCCTCTAAATTGGTAATTAAACCTTCAGCTCGTATAAAATAGGCTTGATTTGTTTTTTCAATATAACCACCTCCTGCAATACTATTATTAGTTTCTAGTGCTGTAAAAATATTTTGCGTTGTAATACCCATAGCATTTAGTTTCTGCGTATTAATTGCTACTTCGTATTGTTTTAGAAAACCACCCCAAGTATTTACTTCAACAACACCAGGGATTCCAGAAAGCTGCCTTTTAACAACCCAATCTTGTATGGTTCTTAAATCGGAAGCATCATATTTATCTTCATAACCGGGTTTAACATCTAAAATATATTGGTATATTTCTCCTAAGCCTGTAGTTATAGGGCCCATTTCTGGAGTTCCAAACCCTTCCGGGATTTTTTCGGAAGCCGATTTTATTTTTTCCGCAAGAAGCTGTCTAGGTAAAAAAGTGCCCATATTATCTTTAAAGACAACAGTAACGACAGAAAGGCCAAATTTAGATATAGAACGTATTTCTTCTACGCCTGGTAAATTGGCCATTTCTAATTCTACAGGATATGTAATAAACTGTTCCATATCTTGGGTAGATAAGTTTCGGGAAGTGGTTATTACCTGTACCTGATTATTGGTAACATCGGGTACCGCACCAATAGAGATTTGGGTTAAGGAATAGAAACCAAAACTTATTACAAAAACCGTAAATAACAGAATAATAAGCTTATTCTTAAGGCTAAAACTAATAATGTGTGAAAGCATAATTCATAAAATAATCATGAGACAATACACGCCCTAAAGAAGGGTTGTGCAATTAAAAAAAAGATTATGTTATGCCTGTCTGGGAGGTTGTAAGAGACCCTCTTTTTTATATATAGAATGAGAATCTATATAATGGTAGTTTGTGGTTTTGTATTCTTGTTCTAAAAAAGAGGGAGTGTTATAGTTACTACTATACGTAATTACAAAAACAGATAATGAAGGGGCATGTGCCGCATGTTGAAAAGGTAATTCTTCGTGTTCTTTTTTTTCTCCGTGACTGGTTTTATCGTGTTCCGCTTTTAGCTCCCCATAATGTTTAGATAAAAACACTAGAAAATTATCCCCATATTCATTTGCATGAAACTCGGCGTGCTCTATTAATTCGTCCATTTCCATTAGCTCAACAAAACTAAATTGAAAACTCTGAATTAAAATGAGTAAAGAAGTTACTATAGAAACTAGTTTTATCATATAATATAGAGTAAAGATAGAATTTTTTAGAGTTGTAAGAGAAAATTAACATAACGTTGTGTATTATCTGCAACTTGCAGGTGGTGTTTTATGTAAGCGCCATATACTTCTACTATAAATATGCGCTATATTTGTTGCAGTTTATAAACTATAAATAAGATGGGTTTTATAAAGTTATTTTTGTTTTTATTTTTTTTGAATACTGGTTGTGAGAATAATAAAGGCACAAGCACAACGGATTTAGAACAAAATGCTATTCCTCGGCTAGAGAGTAGAGACTTTAGAGAAGATATGCGCTCTTTTGTAATTGGTTTAAGTAAACACGCTAAAGGAGTAAATCCAGATTTTTCTATAATACCCCAAAACGGAATTGAATTAGTAACAGAAACAGGTACAGCAGATGGAGCTCCAAGTGAAAGTTACTTGGAGGCTATAGATGGGAATGGACAAGAAAACTTGTTTTATGGCTATAAAAAAGATAATGTAGCAACAACACAGGAGGTAACAGATTATAATGTAAGCTTATTGCAAGTGTCTCAAAATTATAATAATTCTATTTTTGTGATTGATTACTGCTCCTCAAGCAAAAAAATAACGAATTCCTATGAGCAAAATTATGCCCTAAATTTTACACCTTTTGTAGCAACAGAAAGAGATTTAACATTAATACCCCCAACGCCTACAACTTTTAATAAATTGAGTAGTCGGGATGTGTCTTCACTGAGTGATGCAGAGAATTTTTTATTTATTCTTAATTACGAAGATTATGATACTAAAAATGACTTATTAACCGAAATAGGAAATTCTAATTACGATGTGGTTTTTTTAGATATGTTTTTTAATGATGGAACGCCATTTTCAAGACTTTCTATTGAAGAGCTAAAAACCAAACCCGATGGAGGGCAAAGATTGGTTATGTGCTACATGTCTATAGGCGAAGCAGAGGACTATAGATATTATTGGAATAGTGATTGGAAGACTAATGCCCCAGTTTGGTTAGATAAAGAGAATAAAAATTGGGAAGGAAATTATAAAGTTCGCTATTGGGAAAAAGACTGGCAAAATGTTATTTATGGAAGTGAAGACGCTTACCTAGATAAGATTCTTTCTACGGGGTTTGATGGTGTTTATCTAGATATTATAGACGCCTTTGAGTATTTTGAGAACTATGATGAATAGAGTGTTTTATCGATAAGGGTAATGTATATGCCTTTTGTAGATTAATTCCCATGCTTTAGCCAAAATAAACTGGCATATCAGTTTTATATATTTTCTTTGGCTTTGTTTTGCCAAAAATAGTAAGAGGAAAAAAACAACATGACACTAACCAATAATATTAATGTGCTTCTTATTACGGAAGGCACATACCCTTATAGCGGAGGAGGAGTTTCTACATGGGCTCATGATTTGTGCACTAAGACAAGGGGTATTGATTTTACATTATATTCTATTAACGCAGGCGTAGAAGTAACCCCTAAATACCCACTAAGTAAAAATGTAAAAAATATCATACAGGTTCCAATGTGGTCTCCAGAAGAACCTTTTGATTGTGTAGATTATAATATAAAATACTCTGCAATACTCAAGGCAAGAGAGTTTACATCAGACGATATTATTACAAGCTCTTTTGTTCCAAATTTTAAATCATTTATCGAAGAAATATATTCTGAAAATCAATCTTTAGAAAATGTAAATGCCAGTTTCTATAAAATGTGGCGTTTTTTTCAGAAATATGATTATAAAACTACAATGACCAGCGAAGCAGTCTGGTATACTTTCTGTGACGTTGTGTCGCAAGTATTGCCCCCAGAAGAGTTAAATGTAATATCCTTGGAAGATATGACGACAGCTATGCGTTGGATTTATCGTTTTCTTATTCCAATGGCCATAGAGGTTCCTAAAATGGATATTTCTCATATTACAATTTCTGGAATAGCGGTTATTCCTGCTTTAGTATTAAAATATAAATACAATACGCCAATTTTAGTAACAGAACATGGTGTTTTTATCAGAGAACGTTTAATTGCTATTAGCGCTGCCGACTATTCTTATTTCTTAAAAAAAATGCTTATTAATTTTTCAGAATGTATTACAAAATTGGTTTATTCGCATGCGTCAAAAATTAGCACGGTTAGTAAATTCAATATGTCGTGGGAAAAATTTTATGGAGCAGAACTATCAAAAATAGAAGTTATTTATAATGGAGTGGATGAAAACGTATTTATTCCAAGACCAAAACCAGAACACTTAAAAAATATTCCAACTGTTGTTGCAGCTGCAAGAATTTTCGATTTAAAAGATATTTTAACCATGATTAAATCTTGCAATGAAGTGGTAAAAACAATACCCAATGTGCAGTATTTAATATATGGTAACAAAGATGCAGTACCAGAATACACGATAGAATGTGAAGAATTAATAAAAGAATTAAAGCTAGAAAATAATTTCTTTTTAAAAGGATTTCATAATAAGCCAGAGTTAATTTATTCCGAAGGAGATATATCTATACTAACCTCTATTTCAGAAGGATTCCCTTTTACCGTAATAGAATCTATGAGCTCCGGAATACCTGTAGTTGCTACAGATGTAGGAGGGGTTACAGAAGCAATAGATGATACCTGTGGTTTAGTTTGCAAACCTAAAGACCATAAAGAAATAGCACAAAATGTGATAAAACTTTTGCATAATGAAAAACTAAGAAAAGGGATGGGTGAGAATGCCCGCCAGAAAGTATTAGAAAATTTTACTATAGAAACCTTTATAAATTCTTTTGAAAAAACATACCAAAATTTAAGTGTTAAAACTACGAGTTTAATAGAAAATCAAACAATTTAGTATCCGTACGGAAGCGAAGGCTGTCCTCTCATTACATGAAAAATATTCAAGAAAATATTGAAAGTATAACAGAATTGGTAATCCATAAAATTGGTAATCCAGTTAGTGTAATGGTCGTTTTGGCGACATTAGAATCTTTCGGGATTAGAGATAAAGACGTTTTTGAAGATTACGGGTTTGTTTCCCTTTCCGATTTGGCCAAGCACGTATTTAAAGATTTAAAAGGAAGAAACACAGACACATTAAAAAACGAAAGTGAATTAAGAAAGGCAAAGAAAAAAAATGCGCTAGTTCCAGTATCTAGCTATTTATGGATGAAAACAAAGCTGTTAGTGCAGTTTTATCCTTTAGGGATATTTCATCTACTCCCTATTTTTTTACAAATAGCATCTATAATTGTTTTTGGATATTCTTTATGGGCTTTTATAGGATTCAATATTGTACAATCTACATCTGTAGTTTTTGGAGTTATAATTGGTTTAATTGTTTCCGGAGGGTATGTTCAGGTATTAGGGAGGCAAGCATCCTTTTATTGGCACCACCAAGAGTTTAAGAAAGCCAAAATGGTAGTCAATAAGTTAATTAAATCCGGAATTAAGGGTTTACTATTAACATTTTTAAGTATTGCTGCCGTAAATTTCCTGTTTAATCTATACCCTTTTTCTTTTATACTAATTACATGTGTGTATGCTTTTTTAATAGGGTTGCTACTCTTAGTGTCGGCACCTTTTCATACCATAAGACAGCGCTGGGTTATTTCATTAGCAATACTCCTTGCTACAGCGATTGCGTTGTTCCTTAAATTATATACTAACACAAATACTTATGTTACACATTGGGCAGGCATTGGAGTGGCTATTATAGTTTCTAAACTATTTTTAGAATTCTTTTTTAATAGAAAAAAGGGCTTTTATACTGCAGAAAATTTGAGACCAAAGAAGTTAATGGTTATTTATAAAAACTATAGGTATTTCTTTTACGGTACCCTTATATATGTTTTTATTTTTATGGATAGATTTTTAGCTTGGTCTGCTGATATAGATTTAACACATCAGTTTATATTTTTATATGAGAAAGATTATGAAATAGGGATGGATATTGCAATTCTCATATTTTTTATGCTAGCAGGAGTATTAGAGTATGCTATTGCATCTTTTAGCAAGTTTCTAGATATAAAACAACGAAATACATTATTGATTAATAAGAAGGTTTTTAATAAAAGTCTTTTTAGAATGTATCTAGGACATATCTCATTGCTCATCCTTACAGCATTAGTAACTACCACATTTATCTATTTATTAATTACCCAACCTTGGGGTTATGAAGCTAATTTTGGAGAAACTCTAGACTTTATAAGTATCAAGGTTTGTGTTCTTGGTGGTATTGGTTATTTGTTACTTACATGGGGAATGCTTAATTCTTTGTATTTGTTCACATTAGATAGCCCAAAAGGACCATTACGTTCTATAATAATTGCTTGCTTAGTTAATTTGGTTGTAGGTTTTATCTTATCTAGAACAATAAGCTATGAGTATAGCGTTGTTGGTATGTTGGTAGGAGCAGGATTGTTTATGATTTTAACTTTAAGAGAAATTATTATTTTCTTTAAAAAACTAGATTACCATTATTATGCGGCCTATTAATATAATATACCTTTTATTGCCATTTCTAGGTATATCTCAATTACAGCCTAAGGACACCTTGGTAGACAAGCTCTTTGTTTGTTATGGTAAAGTAGATCCAGAATTAATAAAGGGGTATGAATTAGTTGTTATAGAATCGGAACATTATACTTCTTCTGAAATAGAAATTTTTAACAAGAATAATAAAAAAGTAGTCGCTTATATAAGTTTATCAGAAGCTAACGAATACGTTTCTTTTTATAGACATATAGAGCCTTTTACTTTAGGAAAAAATGATATTTGGAATAGTCATTTTATAAATATTAAAGACAAAAAAGCCCAAGAGATTTTACTAAAAGTAATTAGTAGAATAAAACAAAAAGGAATCCAAGGATTGTTTTTAGATAACCTAGATAATGTATCTAAATGGGGAAAATTACACGATCAAAAGGATGAATTTATTACATTTTTAAATAAAATTAAAAAGGATAATGAAGAGCTTTATTTGGTTCAGAATGCAGGTCTTTTTATAACTAATGAACTTAAGAAGATTACAGATGCTATTGTTGTAGAGTCTGTTATAAGTGCCTATGATTTTAAGAAGAAAGAGTATGCCTTACGAGATGTAAATACTAAAAAAGAAATGGTTAAAAGCTTAAAATTGGCAAGAAAAAAAACCACAAGGCCAATTTATGTTATTGAATATGCAGAAACAGCTAAAATGAAAAAAAAGATTCTACAAGAGAGTCTAAAACTTGGTTTTTCAGCATTTGTTGCACAAATAGATTTACAGTCTATTCCAAAATTTAAAATGTAGTTTAAATGGTATTTCTAGATAATATACTTTTAGGGCCTTTTAGAATTTTTCTTCTTTTTCTGGGAGTTCTGGTGGTGCACCAAATAGTTACACGGCAGCCAATTAAGACATACAATTTAGATTATGTAATTAAGCGTTCTATTATATTTGGAAGTATTATATTACTATTGGTTTTTGTGTTGGTGCAGTTAAAAATGTATGATGTTTTTTCTTTAATATCCTTGTTTTTTGGGTTGTTATTTTTTCTGTATTTAGATTTAGGAAGTTTAAGAAATTCTGCTAGCCAAATACAGAAAAAACGGAAAGCCTTTTTACTTACCTTCTTTAGGTTTATGGAAGAGAAACCAAATTTTTCTAAACAATTTAAAAAAACCATCAATTTTTTTCTTCCTAAAAAGATAAATTTTATGGTTGTTACTGCTTTTGCAGTATCATCGGCTTGCTTTATTTCTAGATATCTTTTCTTAAAAAATGACCTATATACACTTTCTGGTTTATGGATTCAGAATCTAGAATTTGTCAAAAATTTTAATGAAAATATTTGGTTTAGCCCTGGATTTACATTGCTAGGAGAAAACGCTATTATTAATTTTTACAGTAAAATTACAGGTATAAGCGAAGAAATGGCAGTTCATTCTTTTGGCCTATTAGAAACGTTTGGGGTTAGCTTAGTTATGTATTGGGTATTAGTAAAGATTACGAACTCAAAGTTTTTAGCGCCAATGATTGGTGTTTTATTCTTTGGTTTTTTCTATAAGTACCTTCCGATAAACATAAACCTTTTATTGGAGCACAATGCTTTGTATATGGCTGTTTGGTTTGCATTTCCTGCGATGCTTTTT
Organism: Maribacter sp.; assembly: GCF_016744255.1. Lineage (GTDB taxonomy): Bacteria > Bacteroidota > Bacteroidia > Flavobacteriales > Flavobacteriaceae > Maribacter_B. The sequence continues at coordinate 90,759 of NZ_JADGES010000002.1, read as the reverse complement.
ACGGTTATACCTCAATTACTTAGTACAGATAAACGTAAATATTTTATAACATTATTTGTTATTTATACTGCATTGGCTTTTGTTAGTTTATTTGTTGGTGTTATCATTATGCCTCTTTTTTTAATTATAGCATTGTTGTTTTTTACAAAAAAAGGACTGCCATATATTTTAAGAAGCATGCTTAGTTATTTATTGGCAACTATTTTGGTAATGACAATACATGCAATAGCATGTTGGTTATTAGATACTTCTTTTGTTACTTTTATAAAGGAAAGTATGATATTGGTAGATGTGTATACGTATTTTCCACAATTGGTTATAACCATAGATAATTTGGTATTAGTATATGCAATCCTTGGCGTAATTACGCTTTTGGGATTAATACCATTATTTGTAAAGGACAAAGAAAAATGGACTCCAGCAATGGTTTTTATTGTTTTTTTAAACATGGTGATAGCTTTAAAATGGTTAGAATGGCCTTGGATTGATGTAGATTTATATTATCAAATTCTTTCCGTATTAATTGTTATTCTAATGGGTGTATTTTGTGGTATTGTAATAAGCTATTTTAGAATCTCTATCCCTAAAAATCGAAAGTCAAAGGCTATAAGTATAGCATCTGTATTCACTTTATTAGTATTAGCATCGTATTTTACCAATAGTTTTTCTAAGTATAATTTTGAAAAGACAGATGAGCTTAAAACCGATATTCTTTTAATTTATAATGATTTGTCTAGTAATTATTTACCATACTCTTATGCTGTGGTAAATCAAAATTATGGACAGAGCATAGGGAAGAGCGAACATCATTTTATTAATTATAATATTTTTACAAGCGCATATGCTAAACAAGATTCTATCTATCAAACCATCAAGGGAGATGAGGAATTAATGAAAAAGAATTCTGGTAATATATTACCAAATAGTGTTTTTGTTTTTGTGCCCAAAAACAATGTAAATTCTAAGGATAAAAACTTTAAGATTAAAAAAGAAACAGCTATTCAAATAGAATATCAAATAGATATTCTAAAAAATAGAGGGCGAAAGGTAAAAGTATATTTTGAAGATAATTTTTTAACCGTTTACGAAATCGTAAATAAGGAAAATGCTTCTAGATTAAATGATTTAATTTTTGATTTATGATCAATAAAATAAAGCTTGGCTTTCTAACCATTTTGGTGGGCTTTCTATTAGGATGCCAAAGAGATATTTATAGATTTACACACGAATTTAGTATGCCAGAAAAGAGTAGGGAACTACCCCTTGTTCAATTTTTGGTTAGTAAAAATGAGTATAGTAATATCTTAGAAAGTAAAAATTTAAATAAGGCACTAGAATATACTAAAATACCATACAAAAATATTTTTATAAATGATTTTAATGAGAATCAAGAAATAGCTCCAACAACAAGAGTTTTATGTATATATGAAACAGCTCCTTTAAATAAACTAGCTTTAAAGGCTATTTTAAATTTTGTAGCAAAAGGAGGTACTTTATATGTAACGAAAGCAATTAAAGATGAAAGAATAGCATTTTTAATAGGCCTTAACCCAGATGCCAATTGGGAAACAAATAAAACAGCACAAGGATATAGTTTTAAGTCTCCTGTTTTTCCGGGGAAACAAGGTTTTAAGTATAATGATGGGGGTCTTCATTTAGGATTTAGTGGGCGTAATTTTTCCGATAACACTCAAGTTTTAATTAGTGCTACAAACAATACTGATTACCCTGTGTTATTAGAAAATAAAATAGGTAAAGGAAGGGTAATGTTTTTTAATTCATCTACTCTATTGAACAAGAGTATGCGTGGATTTATGTTCTCTAGCATTCTTAAAGGTTTAGAAGGTATTCCTTATCCTATTGCTAATGTAGCTACTATCTTTTTAGATGATTTTCCTTCACCAACATATAATATTTATAAGGAACCAATTAAGTCAGAACTAAATATTACGGTAACAGATTACGTAAAAGACGTCTGGTGGCCCGATATGAAAAAACTAGCACTAAAGCAAAATATAGAATATACAGCTTATGTTACTTTCGATTATAACGCGGTTGTTGTTCCACCTTTTACTTTTACAGAATGGGATAGGAATACGGTTACTAAAGAAGGCTCATTGCAAAAATTAAGCAGTTGGATTGGTAGGGATGTTATTAAAAATGGGCATGAACTTGGTTTTCATGGATATAACCATGTTTCGCTATTAAAGGAAGATTGGAAGAACCCAGAATATATGGTTACCGCCTTAGATGCTGCTGAAAAAAAATGGAAAGTATTAGATTTTAAAAACTTACCCGTATCCTACGTACCTCCATCAAATTATATAGATAGTATTGGTTTGGTTAAATTAAACAAAGGAATACCAAGTATTAAGTATTTGCAAAGTGTTTATTTAGGGACATTAGAAGAAGGTGGTGATAGAGAATTTGGGCCAGACCCGTATAATGACAAGTTTTTCGATTTCCCTAGAATAAGTAGTGGTTATGTTTTAGAAACCGCTAATATTTGGGCTATAGAGTCTATGTATTTGTGTACGGGAGTATGGACACATTTTGTGCACCCAGATGATGTATATCAAATCCCTGATAAATCTAATGCGTTGACTAGTGGTCATTTTAGTTATAGAAATAAGCACAAACTAAACTGGTATTCTAAAAATGGTAAAAAAGGGATGTACGATACTTTTAATGATCATATTTCTGAGTACAAAAGGGACCACCCTTTTTCAAGGTTTTTAAATGCTAGTAAGGCAGCAGAACGCACTATGGATTGGCGCTATGCTTATTATAGGCATTCTAATTTTGATGGAATGTATGAGGTAGAAAGTAGTAATGCCAGAAATAAAGAAAAGAGTAATTTTTGGTTAATGTACGTAGATGAGGCTAATGTTCCTCTAGTAGATGATTTGTTAACTGAAGAGGAACTAAAAATTAAGAAAACAGCTATGTTAGATGGTTTTTTATACTCGATAAAATCAGGAAATTCATCTATTTCTGTTCCTGATTTATTCGGTAAATCGAGAGCTGTTTATAAACCTAACAATGTAGTATTATCAGTGGTAACTAAAGATTATGAGCTGTATTTAAAAAATAAAAAATTAATGACTCCAATGGCCGATTTAGTGAATAGGTATGTAGTCGATGGAGAATTAAATAAGGCAACAGATTTAATCGAAGAAAATTTTAAAACGAACCCTAATGCAAGCTCCGATATATGGTTGGAATATGCCGAATACATGGCATGGCAGAAAAGAGAAAATAAAGTTTGGAAAGAGCTAAATAGCTACTACTTAAGATTTAAGTCCAAAAATAATGCAGACATTTCTAGGAAAGTTAATGACATAGTAGGGTACCCTAATGATGCAGAACGTAAAGTATGGCTTACCAGACAAATAGAATGGAAATCTAAAGACATTAATGTTTTATCAGAGTACGTAGATTATTTTAACACAAAACCAAACCATAAACAGATTAGAGAAGTATTAAAAAAATTAGTAACTATACAGCCAAATTCTAAAAACTCTAAACTTTATATAAATCACTTAATAGATAATGATTATGAAGATTTAGTGGAAGAACTTTTGGTTTTAAATCCATGTGATAAAGATTATAAAGAATTAGCAACGATAATCGCTTGGACTTTTGCAGATAATTTAAGATTCAGTAAGGCTTTAGAATGGCAGAAATGCGCAAGTAATATAGATCAGGAAACAATCGATTTTTGGACAATGAGCTCTTCGAATTTCGAAAAGATGAAAAAGAAAAATTTCCCATACTATATAGCTTTATTGTTAGCGAATAACCCTAAAAAAGCAACACAAGAGCTTAAGAGTAACAAAAGTTGTTCTAAAGAATTAAAACATTTAGCAACAAAAATTGCTAAAACTTATGCCGATTATGGTAATTATAAAAAAGCGTTGGAATGGGCAGAATGTACCGACGAAATTACTATAAAAGATAAAATGTCTTGGCTTTATGAAGTAAAAGATATTTCGGGACTAAAAAGTACGTTTACGAGATATATCGCTAGAAATTCTAAAGACCATGAAATACGTTTATTTATGGCAACGTTATTGCTTTATGAAGGGGAAGTAAAAGAATCTGCAAAAGTAGCATTTAGTGTTCCTAGTGAAAAAATTAATGAAAAATACAAGAGAGCACTAAACAAAGAAGTTAAAAATCTAGAGCTTAAAGAGCAAGTGGAAATATTTAGGCAATATGGCGATTTGTTAGATCTAGAAATTGGGGAACAAATAGCCAAAAAGATGAGGCAAGAAAGAGGGTCGTCTATAAGCTTTGGGTCTTTTAGTATTAACGATAAATTAAAGCCAACCGTATTATCTAATATTGTAAATTACAATACCCACAATGCCAATGGAAACATGCATAGTTTTTCCGTTACGCAAAGCACTATGTTTAAATTGAATGGTTTTCCATCAAATAATGAAAATATTGGACATGACTTAATGGGATTAGAATATGGGTTTACCAATAAGTCTAATAAAAAATATAAGTATGCTCTGAGAGGACGAGTAGAAAGAGATAATTTTGGGGATTTCTTTTTTCAGGGAAGTGCAGGAGTTAACTATTCTAAGAAAAAGAATTTTACGGCCTTTCAATTAGATGCCTTTCCGGTGATGTCTGGACCAGGACATTCTTTAGGTATCTATAGAATTCAGTTTACGGGCTATAAAGAAATGGCTATTGGGAAACAAATTAAACCAATATTGTCTTTAGAATCTAACTATTATACAGACAAAGAGAATGACCATATGCTATTGGGTAGATTAGAATATAAACTTATAGGTTTAGATAAACTTAAGTTTTTACCATTAATCGAGGGAGCTGCAGGAATAGGGAGTACAGATCGTAAATCTGGCTATCCTTATTGGATGGCTAAAGAAAGAGTATACGCAGGTGCTGGTGCTTTGGTTGTTTTAGGTTCAGAGAAAAGCAAGTTTAACTTAACTGCTGATTTTGGAATGTTTATGGAGAAAGACGAGCCTAATTTCGAGAGATATACAGGGAACATGTCTTATAAAATAACGGACTTTACTAAAATAAATGCAGGCTATGAGTTTTACACAATAAAGAACTTCTTTTCTAATGTTATTCAATTTGGATTATCGTATAATTTTAAATAAACCTGTCGTATTAAATAGTGAAATTTAAGATACTATGTTATTTCTTGTTTTTATGAAGTAATTGTAATTTACTCTTTTTAAAAAGTCCTTGTGTTTTACTAATACAGGGACTTTTTTGTTTTAAATAAAAATGTTATTTACTGGTATTAAATGATATATATCATTTAATTGAGGGGCGTAAAACCATAACTTTATCTTGTTATTTTAAATTCAAAACAACAAAATAAGAGGATTTTAATAATTCTTTTATTTTGTTGTTGCGGTGTTTAATTTTTCAAATTAAATCCATGACTAAAAACCCTTTTATTACGGACTATTATACCGAAGAAGATTTAAAATCTTTTGGAGTAAAAGAAGTGGGTAAAAATGTAAAGGTTGCAAAGAATTGTACCATTGTAGGTATTACTAATTTGTCTATTGGAAGTAATGTAATTATTGATGAGCACTGTTCTTTTATTATTACGGAACAAGGATTTTTAAATATAGGTTCTTATGTTCATATTGGTTCTTTTAGTCATTTGTTGGCTACCGATGGGATAGAAATTCAAGATTTTAGTGGACTGTCTCAAGGAGTCAAAATTTATAGTAAAACAGATGATTACTCAGGGAATACTTTAACAAACCCAACAACCCCTAATAAATATAAAAATTATAAAAAAGGTAAAGTATTAATACAAGAACACGTTATAGTTGGTGCAGGCAGTGTAATTCTACCAAATGTAACTATAGAAGAAGGAGTTGCTATTGGTGCCCTTGCCGTAGTTTCTACTAACTTAAAGTCATGGACGATATACTACGGAAACCCCATTAAAAAATTAACAAATAGATCCAAAAACCTACTTACCCAAAAAATAGATTTATTAACTAAAAACCAAAACGTCCCAGATTATGATTACAACAACAGAAACAAGAGATAAAATTAGAGAATACATTATAGAATCGACCTTTGGAGATACAGAAGATATCCAAGATAACACCTTAATTTTCGAAGCCGGATTATTAGATTCTATGGGGTTATTATTCCTTATAGAGTATATTAAAGAAGAGTTTAGTATAGAGACTAATGATGCCGAATTGGTAGTAGATAATTTTAAATCTATTGATAGTATCTCAGATTTTATTGAGAGTAAAGTCGGCAAGGAATAACTCATAGATATAAATAGCTTATGTGTGGTATCGCAGGTTTTTACCAATGTAGCGACAGCAAGGATACACGCTTAAATATTCTCACCAAAATGCTTACTAGAATTAAGCATAGAGGACCAGACCAAAGTGGGGTTTATTTATCTAATAAAATTGGTTTAGGCAGTGTAAGGTTAAGCATAGTCGATTTAGAAACAGGTACAATGCCTTTATCTAATGAAGAGGAGTCTCTATGGATTGTTTTTAATGGAGAAATATTTAATCACCCAGAATTAAAAGAAGAATTAGTACAAAAAGGGCATACTTTTAAAACTACTAGTGATACGGAGGTTATTGTGCATTTGTATCAAGAATACGGTCCAGATTTTATCAGCCAATTAAATGGTCAGTTTGCAATTGCTATATGGGATACTATTAAGGAGGAATTGTTTTTAGCCAGAGATAGAGTTGGGATTCGTCCATTTTTTTATACCCAGGTAAATGGAGCTTTCGTTTTTGCATCAGAAATAAAAGCTTTTTTAGAATACCCAGAGTTAAATTTAAAGATTTCATCTAAAGCCCTTCAAGAGTATTTTACGTTTTGGACAGCCATTCCTCCACATACCCTATTTAAAGATGTTTATGAATTAAAACCAGGGCATAGTCTAATTGTAAATTCAGGTGGAATCAAAGAATCTAGATATTGGAAGGTGCCAATCTATACACCCAAAAGACAGTTTAAAGGAAGTCTAGAAGAAGCATCAGAAAAACTAGATGCTATTTTTAAAGATGCTGTGCGTATAAGGTTACGAGCAGATGTTCCCGTTGCAGCATATTTAAGCGGAGGACTAGATTCTAGTATTATTACTGCCACGATAAAAGAAGTTTCTACGAATAAATTAAAAACTTTTTCAATAGGTTTTAATGAAAAGGAGTTTGATGAGTCGGACTATCAGCAAATAGCTGTAGACTATTTTAAAACAAGCCACGCCAGTATAAAAAGTAGTTATAAAGATATAGCGCGAGTTTTTCCGGATGTCATTTGGCATACAGAAGCTCCTATTTTAAGAACGTCTCCTGCGCCAATGAATTTACTAGCTGGGCTAGTACAAAAAAACAACATTAAGGTAGTAGTTACAGGGGAAGGCGCAGATGAAATTTGTGGAGGGTATAATATATTTAAAGAATCTAAAATTAGAAAATTCTGGTCTAAAGACCCTACTTCTAATTTAAGGCCATTACTTTTAAAAAAACTGTATCCTTATCTCCCATGGATGAAAAGTGTAAATATTACAGCGTTAAAGTTGTTTTTTGGGTATAAATTATCCGATGTTAAATCTCCGATTTACTCCCATGTATTACGCTGGCATAATACAGCGCATATAACTAGTTATTTATCGCAAAAAATAAAAGATAAAATAAAAGGGAATGACCCTATTGATAGACTCGAGAAGGAGCTAGTAAAAAAACTAAACAATGTAGATTCTCTAAGTAAAGCTCAATGGCTAGAAATGTGTCTTTTTATGTCTGGGTACTTGCTGTCATCGCAAGGGGATCGCATGGCTATGGCTCATTCTATTGAAGGAAGATACCCTTTTCTAGACCATAGAATTATAGATTTTTGTATGCAATTACCATCAGAATATAAATTAAAAGGACTTAACGAAAAGTATCTTTTAAAGAAGATGATGAAAGGTAAACTACCAGAAGAGATACGTAATAGACCAAAACAGGCGTATAGGTCACCTATTAGATCTGCCTTTGCGCAAGAAGGCTTACCCTTATATTTAAAAAGTCTTTTAGAGGTAGAGAAGATAAAAGAATTTGGATTGTTTAACGAGAACCATGTGGGTAACCTGTTAAAGAAAATGAGGTCTAATCATCCGGTATCCGAAATAGATAATATGGCAATTACAGGTATTTTATCTACTCAAATAGTATACGATACTTTTATAAAAAGGTCACGGGGATCTATAGAAGATAAAGATATATTGCAATTAGATAAAGTAATAATTCAATAGTAGAAAAAAATAAGTTTTATGGAAACAATGATAAAAGAACCTTTTTCTAAAGACATTTTAGTAATAAAGGATATAGAGAATCTTTGTAACGATATTATAAAAAAGTTACAAGAAGATGTAGGAGCAAATTTACAACGTAGAGGGGCTATTGTTGGTATTAGCGGAGGTATAGATTCTTCTGTAGTGTTGGCATTATCGGCAAAGGCATTTGGCCCAAAAAAGGTGTTAGGTATTATGCTCCCAGAGCAAGATTCTAGTGATGATAGTAAAATGTTGGCATTAGAATTAGCGGATACTTTTGGGGTCGTTACTTTAGAAGAAAATATTACAGGAGCATTACGTGGGTTTAATTGCTATGAAAGAAGAGATGAAGCAATTGGGAGAGTAATAAAAGATTTTAATCCAAAAGCAGATAAAGCAAAAATTGAAATAAAACAGAATATTGCGGATAATATTCCAGCCGTTTTTTCGATTACCGTAATTAGACCAGATGGAGAAGTAGTTAGTAAATTATTACCAGCAAAGGAGTATTTACAAATTGTTGCAGCAACAAATTTTAAGCAAAGAAGTAGAATGTCTATGTTATACTATCATGCAGAAAGAATGCATTATGCGGTTATAGGAACACCAAATAAGCACGAAGTAGAACAAGGCTTTTTTGTAAAGTACGGAGACGGAGGAGCAGATGTTATGCCTATTGGTCATTTATATAAAACGCAAGTATATCAGTTGGCCGAGTATTTAGGTGTTCCCAAAGAAATTATTAGTAGAACACCAACCACGGATACATATACTGCAGAACAAACCCAAGAAGATTTCTTTTATCAGATGCCTTTTAAAGAAATGGATTTAATATGGTATGGTTGGGAAAACCAATATTCCGCAGAAGAAGTAGGGAAAGTAATGGAAAGGTCTACTCCTGAAATTGAGAATATTTTTAAGAGTTTTGTTCGTAAACAGAAAACAACAGAGTATTTAAGAATGAAGCCTATTTTTTAGGATAAACAGAGAATTATGAATGTTTTTGATTACCTCTTTAGCGGTTCTAAAAATCTAGAAAAAGAATTTGTTCTAGGGTCTAAAGAGGCAATCTCTTTTTCAGAATTATATGCCAATAGTTTAAAAGTTGCATCTTATTTTAAAGAAAGTGTTGGCAAAGAGAAGGCTATAGTATTAATTGCTCCCAATTCTACTTTTTTTATAACAGCGTATTTAGCAATTTTAAAATCAGGAAATATTTGTATTCCTCTTAATTACGGTGTTGAACAAGCAACCTTGGAGTATGTTTTAGGTTCTACAAACTGTAGTTTAGTAGTTACAACAAAAGCATTGGCTAAAAAGTTGAATCAATCCTTAGAAAATTGTCTGGTAGAGGAGGATGTAGAGCAGATTATACAAGAGCAAAAAGTAATTAATTTTGATGCTTTTTTAGATAGTAACAAAGTTGCAGAAATAATATTTACTTCTGGGTCAACAGGTTTACCTAAAGGAGTAATGTTGTCTCATAAAAATATAATAACAAACACAGAATCTATTCTTGGGTATTTAAAACTTACTTCTAAAGATGTTATGTGTGTTGTTTTACCTTTCTTTTATTGCTACGGTTTGTCTCTTTTACATACCCATTTAAAAGTCGGAGGTTCTATTGTTTTGAATAATAATTTTATTTTTCTAGGCACTGTAATATCCGATATGCAGAAATATAAATGTACCGGTTTTGCAGGGGTTCCAAGTCACTTTCAAATTTTATTAAAAAAATCGAAAACCTTTAAAGATACTAAATTTCCGTATTTAAAATATGTTACCCAAGCAGGAGGTAAATTGCATAGTAATTTTATCGATGAATTTACAAATGCTTTTCCAGAGATAAATTTTTACATAATGTATGGACAAACAGAAGCCACTGCGCGTTTGTCATATTTAGCTCCAGAAAATCTACCAAGTAAAATAAAATCTATAGGTAAGGCTATTCCCAATGTAGAATTGAAAATCGTCGATGAAAAAGGAATGGAAGTAGCTGTAAATAAAGAAGGGGAATTAATAGCCAAAGGAGATAATATTATGCTTGGTTATTATAAAGATAATAAAGCTACGGAAGAAACATTGGTAGATGGGTGGCTGTATACAGGAGATATTGCTAAAAAAGATGAAGAGGATTTTATTTATTTAGTAGACAGAAAAAAGGCAATTTTAAAAGTTGGAGGAAAAAGAGTAAGTCCTAAGGAAATAGAAGCAGTAGTTTTAGAGGTGCCTGGTGTTATAGATTGTAGTATTGTTGGAGTAATAGATGAGGTACAAGGGGAAGCGTTACAGGCTATTGTTGTAATTAATAAAGACGATAAGGAAGATGCTATGAAAGCACAAATTCTGGAGTACTGCGCCAAGAAACTTTCGTTATATAAAATACCTAGAAATTTTGTGTTTAAGAAAGCTATAGCCATGAATGCCACGGGCAAAAAAACCAAATACTAAATATTGTTGTATTAATCTACACTATTGGTTAAGTTTAGGGTGACTAATAAAAATAAAACCAATGCAAAGACCCTTTTTAATACTCTTTTTGTTAAGCCAGTTATGGGCTACTAACATAACAGCACAAGAAAAATTATTCTCTTATTTAGATGTATATGATTTAGAATATGTGTCAGACCCTCAAATTTCACCTAATGGAAATATGGTGGTATATAGAAGAATGGGCTTTGATATTATGAAAGATAAATCCGTAGGGCAACTTTGGCTTATTAATTCAGATGGTACAAAACACCAAAAACTAACCTCTAGAGAAGTATCAGAATTTAGTGCTAGGTGGTCTCCTTCTGGAGATAGGTTGGCTTTTGTAAGTAGTACCGAAGAAGGCTCAGAAATTTATATGTACTGGCTTGCTTCTAGTAAAATCGCAAAAATTTCTCAGTTGCCTTTTAATCCTAGTTCATTAACATGGTCGCCAGATGGTGTCCAATTGGCATTTACTATGCATATGCCTAAAGCCCCTCCTGTATTGGCTAAAATGCCAAAAAAACCAAAAGGAGCTAAATGGGCAGATAAACCAAGAATTACGGATAGATTGTATCATGAGGCAGATGGGAGAGGTTACATTCCTACGGGATTTAATCACCTATTCGTGGTACCAGCAATAGGAGGAGCAATACGTCAAATTACAACAGGAGACTTTCATCATAGAGGAAATTTAAGTTGGTCTCTAAAAGGAGACAAAATTTATTTTTCTGGTAATAGAAATGAAGATTGGGAGTACGATTTTAGAAATAGCGAAGTCTATGAAGTTGGGGTTATTAATGGAGATATTAAGGCCTTAACCAATAGAAAAGGCCCAGATGCAAACCCTATTATTTCTCCAGACGGAAAACGAATAGCATATATTGGTTTTGAAGATAAAGTACAGGCATTCCAGGTTAGAAAATTACATATAATGAATGTGGATGGAAGTAATTCTAAAGTTATTTCTAATGATTTAGACAGGAGTGTTTCTAATATTATTTGGGATAGTAAAAGTTCTGGGCTTTATTTTGGTTATGATGATAAAGGCAATAGTAAAATAGGGCATATTACGCTGCAGGGAAAAGTTTCTAAATTGGCAGATAATAAAGGGGGAACTTCTATTGGTAGACCGTATGCAGGAGGCTCTTTTACGGTTTCTAAAAATGGAACAATAGCCTATACACAGACGCGCCCCGAATACCCTTCGGAATTAGCAATAGTGAATCCAAAATCAAAGAAAGTAAAGAAAATAACAGCTTTAAATAACGCTTTGTTTACCTATAAAAATTTAGGAAAAGTAGAAGAAGTATGGTATACGTCTTCCGTAGATCAGAGAGATATTCAAGGCTGGGTAGTATACCCTCCAAATTATGATGCAACAAGAAAATATCCTTTTTTAGTAGAAAATCACGGAGGACCTATTCTTAACTATGGAGATCGTTTTTCTGCAGAAATGCAATTGTATGCTTCTGCAGGATATATTGTTTTTTACCCAAATCCTAGAGGAAGCACTGGTTATGGAGAAGAGTTTGCCAATTTATTGTACAATAATTACCCAGGAGAAGATTATAATGATGTTATGGATGGCGTAGATTTCTGCATAGAAAAAGGAATAGCTCAGGAAGATAAATTATATGTTACAGGAGGTAGTGCAGGGGGTATTATGTCGGCTTGGATGATAGGAAAAAATAATAGATTTGAGGCAGCTGTAGTTGCAAAACCAGTTATGAACTGGATTAGTAAAACCCTTGTAGCCGATAATTATTTTGGGTATGCAAATTCTAGATACCCAGGGCAACCATGGGAAAATTTTGAAGGCTATTGGAAATTTTCACCACTTTCGCTCGTTGGTAATATTGAAACCCCTACTATGGTAATGGTGGGGATGAATGATTTACGAACACCTCCTAGCGAAGCAAAACAATTATACCACGCCTTAAAATTAAGAAAGATAGAAACTGTTTTAGTAGAAATTCCAGGAGCAAGTCATGGTATAGCAAACAGGCCGAGTAATTTAATTACAAAGATTGCACATACTTTATCATGGTTTAATACGTATAATGAAACAAAGGAATAGTATATATGGCGAATAAAAAGAGACATTGGTTGTGGAATTTAATTCTACTAATAACATTAGCAGCATGTTTATTAGCCTTTGCCGTACATTATAAAAACTGGACAAAAATAGAGCTAGATAGTATAAAAATGGTCTCTGGGATTTATTATAAAGAGATAAAATTCATTGAGGTTGATAGTGTGTCAATGGTAGAGAGAATACCCGATATGGAGCGTTTAAATGGATTTTCGGCCTTGTCTAAGGGTAATGGATTGTATAGAGAGTTTAAAGATTCGCTTACCGATAAGAAAGTGCATGTCTTTGTCGATAATTTTGAACATCAAAAAATTAGAATAGTATACCAAGATTCCCTAAAATTATTTTTTAATTACAAGGATAGTATAGAAACGGTAGAGCTTTTGTCTCTTTTTAAAAGAAAATTGGATGGTTCTAAATAACTATTTAAGTAGTTAAGCAAAATATTATAGTCGCAAATAGGTATAATTACGAGAGAAACTTTCAATAGCTCTTTCTTACGATATACTTATATTCGTTTCTTAAATTAGAAATTATGGTGTTTTTAGCTCAATTTTTCGGAGCGTTATTTGGAGCGTTAGCAATTATTTTGGGTGCATTTGGCGCTCATGCATTGAAAAAGATTTTTAACGAAGATCAAATAAAAAGTTTTGAAACTGGTGTTAAATATCAAATGTATCATGCATTGTTACTGTTAATTCTAGGGTTTAATTTAAAACTAGAAACTAGTTTGGAACAAACCATGATTTATTCTATAATCATAGGAGTCTTTCTATTCTCATTCAGTATTTATGGTCTTTGCATAAGCTCTGCAAAAGGGAAACCGCTAAAATTTTTAGGGCCAATTACGCCTCTTGGAGGCTTGTTTTTAGTGTTAGGTTGGGGCTTGCTTCTATACTCTTTTTTATAAAACAAAGCGATAGGTTGCTTTAATAAGAAAAATATTTTTTGGTTTTTCATTTCCAAAAACTCCATCTTCTAAGCTACTATAAAGGCCGCTATTTGGATCTCCAGATTGAGATATGTCCTGGGACCACACTAAGAATATTTCGGAACCTGGAATATATTCCCAACGAGCTACCAGATTGGATCTAAACTGTATAAATGAAAAATCTGGATTGTCAAAACTAAAATCTGTTGCTCCATCTAAGTTAGTATCGATAGAATAGGTATCATTCTGAAGAGTAATTTGATTATCGGTAAACGTAGATATTCTATTATCAAAATCATTTGCCATTGGGTTTATTACTTCTTTGAAAGAAGAATATCTACCTCTAGAAATAAAAGGCTGCCCCCAGTATTGTATAGATAAATTAGGGTTAATAGTATAATTAAGACGTATAGACATACTTAGCGTCTTTTGGTCGATAGTACCATTTACATATTTGGTGTCATTTGCTACTTCTATGTTTTCAATGAATTGTAGTTTGTTTGTGTAAGTACCATATTCGGGCGATACAGAAATGCTAAAAGAATTAAAAGGTTGGTAGGTTACGCCAAATTCAATATTGTAAGATTTGTATGAGTCATCTGTTCCTTTCCGACCATTGTGAAAGATGTTAAAACGAGTTTTTTTTCTGGAATCAGTTCTAACACCGTTAAAGAACCCAATTTCTTTAGCAAGCTTTAATCTAGAGCCACCTCGTAATGCAGAGTTAGAGTATTGTACGGGTTCGTAGTTAAAACCAAGATTCGTAAACCAGTTGTTTTTCCAGTTTTGCCAGCTATTTGTATTAAAGCGAATACTATTATTATTCCCTCCAAAATCCCATACACTCCAGTGATTATAATTAATGCCTACTTTTCTAAAGGTATTATCGGGTTTTAGGGTTTGGTACCCAACCCAAGTATAATGTCTAATATCATCTGCTTTTCTTTGGAAACCCACATCATTTAATTCTAGTTCTGGTGATCTCCAAGTAGCGCCAGTTTCAAATTTCCAATGTCCGTTACCTACTTTTCCTAATTGTACGTTACCACCTGTGCCTGTTAATGAATTTTTAGAAGGGTCTACAGAAAGGTAACTGGCACCTTCTCTATGAAATAAATGGGCAATAGATTCTTGGGTATTCTGTATGGCTTCTTTACTCCCTTTAACATGGCTCCAAAGAATATTGCCCCCAGCATACCAATCTCGGTCGTTCCATTGGTGTTTAAAATCTAAACCACCGGTATATGCAGAATGATGTATAAAGTCTAAATTTTCGGATAATTTGTCTCTATTTGTTGCTGTAAATATGCCTCCTACGAAGGTGTTTTTATCATTGAAATCTTTTTGTAATCTACCAACAAAATAATTTGTCAAGGGTTCTACAAGCTCTTTTCTTCGAGTGCCATTATTATCTATAGTAGCGTATTTTTGGGCGGTTACACTTTCTAATACTCCAATAGACCAGCCATTTTTAGTTTTGCCGCTAAATTTTGCCGCTCCTAGAATTGCAGTATTTTCTGGTTGGTCTACATATTCGTTATCTTCAATGTCTGGATACCCCTGTGGACTTCTACCAATACGTCTAGAGTAAAAAACATTATCCGAGCCAAAAGTATTGCCAGCTTCTGAACGAGATACTCTATAATCAAAGATATTTTTGTTTTCTACAAAAAATGGTCGTTGTTCCCTAAAAAATATTTGAAAACCGTCTAAGGCAATTGCTGAAGGATCTGCTTCTACTTGTCCAAAATCTGGGTTAATAGTTAGGTCTAAGGTTAAATCATTAGTGATGCCTATTTTAGCATCTAATCCTACCGTAATTTTACTATCGTTACCGTCTAAGAATGGGTTGCCCTCTTCGGGCTCATAAGTTTCTAACTTAGTAATAGTGTAGGGCTGTATTTCTAGTTGTTTTTGGGGTTCTAAATTTAGTAAGCCTTTTAATATTCCAAATTCACTTACAAAACCAGGTGTGTCTTGTGGTATACGCTGCCATAGAGAGCGTTCTTCATCTCTAAAGAATTTACGCATGCATTGCAGTCCCCATTCTTGTTCACCAGATTTGCCAAATTTTAATTGGCTTAAGGGTATTTTTAATTCTGCTGTCCACCCTTTGTCATCAATCTTTGTTTTGGTGTACCAAATAGGGTTCCAGCTTTCATCAGAATCATTTCCATTGTTAGAAGAGAATTCATCGCCTTTTACACCTGCAGCAGTAACTATAAATGAAAATGCAGTACGTTCATCATGGTAACTATCAAAAAAGAAACCTACCCAATCTCCCTCAAAACCATCTCTTCTGGATAATCTTTTTACTATTTTTTGAGGTTCATTGTCAAAACAACGAACGGCTAGATATAGAAAATTTTTATCGTATACTATTTTAAATTTAGTTTGATAGTTGGGAGGTGTGTTTTCGTCGGGTCTACTTTCTATAAAATCACCTGCCCATTCTACTAAGCCCCAGCTGGAATCATTTAGAATACCATCGATGTCTGGAGGCAAAGTATTGGCTAATGCCTTAGTCGTGTATGTTTTTTGTATAATTGTAGCGGTAGAATCTTGAGGGTATACAAGAGTGTGAAAAAAGGAAATAGCAAAAAAAACTATTAAGTAGTTGATTTTCATGTGTTAGTTGATGGATGTGTCTTAAGAGACTTGCAAAATCAATAACTGTTACAGCATGTCTAGCCTTTTAAGATATTTTTAACAATTTAGAGAGTATTATTCTATACTAACATCATCTGAAGTAAACTCTCGTATAGCTTGGTTTGGTTCAATTATAGTATATCCTTTCCAAAACTCGGGATTGTAATTAGGCATATATTTGGGTAGAACGGTATTGTTTTCCGTATAAGCATCGTAGGCTGCTTGGGTAATGTTTTCGGAGTTAAAGACAATTACCTCATGTTTATTTATACCTGTTGTTGCTATATCTAATTTTAAGGACAACTCATTCTGTTTATTCCTGCCTTTTACGTGTTTGTTTTTTTCAATAATTTTTAATGGTCTTTTTATACCAACTCGGGTTCCTTCCTCTTCCTCTAAATAACGCAAATTGTATTTTCCGTTTTCTTCCTTGATAAAGAACATTTTCCCTTTATCTAAATATCGGTTCATATTTAAACCTAATAAACTGAATTTTTTAAGGGATTTTATGTTCTCATAATCTACTCGTATAATTGCAAAATCATCCGAATTTATATAAAGCTGACCGCTGTAGTCGGCAGAACCTTTAGATTTAAAATCCACTATGTATATGGCATCATCACCGATATAAGTAAACTCTTTAAGAGTAAAATTGTATTTTCTAGATTTATGAATGAAGTTTAGCTTAGAATCTTCCATGTAAAACAGATTTTGCATCATTCTAGCTAAAGAGTTTCTTCTATATTTAGAGAAGTTGGCTTTTCGGTCTATTTCTTCTTTTTTCTTTTTTTCTATTTCTTTCTTTAAAGCAGCTGCATCTGAGGAATCTACTTCGGTTTCAAAAATTTCATCAAAATCTTCCCCATCTACTTTAGTGCCAAATAGACCAGATTTTATTTTAAAATAAGAATTGGGTTTTACATTTTTACGCACTATTTCATTAAATCTATCTTCTAGGTTCGTAAAATCGAGCTGTTTGCTTTTGTCGTAAAGCTCTGATGCTTTTATAAGCTCCATTTTCTGATTGTCTTCTTCATTATTTCCATACAAATCGCACAAAACTTCTGTGTAATAACTACTTCTTTTAGGGACAGAATTTAAAACGCTATCTAGGAAATTTTTATTAAAAGCGTCTATGGTAGATTTTACAAAAGTATAGTCCATTTTATTAAAACTCTGGTAATAAGAATCTCTAAAAAACAGCCTTTTTTTACTTAAGTTACTGTTGTAATTTTTTTCTAAATTATCTTCAACCATGTCTATGATTTCTTCTGCAGTATATTGTTTGTTAGATACTATAACAGGGTTAAGCTCAATAGCCATAGGTTGCAAATAAATAGTGTTTTCTTGAAATTCATTGATGGGTTTCCCTAAAGTAGCGTAACCAATACAGGAGATGAATAAAGAGTCAGTTGCCTTAATTTCATTATTTAGTAGAAAACTAAAACGACCTTCTTCATTGGTAATTACTCCTTTATTTTTTAGTTTAACGGTAACGTATGGAATTGGTTTTTGACTCGTAGAGTCAACAACTGTGGCTGTTAAAGTTTGTGCTTGCGTGCTAGAAAAAATGGTGGTTATAACAATAGATAAAAGCCAAAAAGTAATTTTTTCCATACAAGTTTGTGTTGATTGATACTACAAACTAAAGCAATGATAAATAGAAAGAAGGTCTATTTTTATTTTCTTTAGTACAGTTTTATCTTTTTTTTAAGAACTATAATTAAAATATAGACGAGTACAAAAGGGTTTTGTTACTAGGAAGGGATAATAAATTGAGTAGAAGAGAAATTATTTATTGTTTAATTGCAACCACAAGAACCACTTTGTCCGCAAGATTTTTCAAAACCTTTCTTTTGTGACTTCACTGGTTTGGGAAGGAAAAATTTTTTCATCATAAAACCAACTGCTACGGCAAGAGTTAGGTAAACCAAAATGTTTTGTAATATCTCCATCTTTACTTTAGTATTTGGTAAGCAGCTAATGCAACAATGTAAGCAAAAATCGTCATAAACACTAATTGTCCTGCAGGCCATTTCCAAGTGTTGGTTTCCCTTTTTACAACAGCTAGAGTACTCATGCATTGCATTGCAAATGCATAAAAGAGTAGTAGAGAAATTCCAGACGCTAGGTTAAACAGGGGCTTTTTAGTTGCAGGATTTATTTCTGCTGCCATACGGTTTTTAATGGTGTCTTCTTCATCGCTACCAACGCTATAGATAGTTGCAAGGGTGCCTACAAATACTTCTCTGGCAGCAAAGGAAGTTAGTACCGCAATACCAATTTTCCAATCGTATCCCAAAGGCTCTACAATAGGAGTTATTGCTTTTCCTAAATATCCCATATAGGAGTTTTCTAATTTAAAACTAGCAATTTCTTGGTTTTTGGCTTGTTCTATAAGATGTGTTTCTTTTAAAAGTAAAGAATCGTTCAATACTTCTGGTTTCTGTTGGAATATTGTTTTTGCAGGACTTTGTAAGAGTTCTGCTTTATAAATTGCTAAATCTTCCGTTACACTCAGTTGGTTAAAGGAAGATAAACCATGTTCTTCTATTTTACTTTCAATAATAGTCTCTGCATTTTTGTAGTTGTCAGATACTCCATAAGAACCTAGGAACCATATAATTATAGAGATGGCAAGTATTATTTTACCAGCGCCAAAAACGAAACTTTTAGTTTTTTCCCATACCGTATATGCTACATTTTTAAACAGTGGTAGTTTGTAATTGGGCATTTCTACTACAAAAAAGGATCTACTTTTAATTTTTAATATTTTATTTAAAATCATTGCAGAGACTATAGCAGCACCAAAACCTAATAGATAAAGTAACATTAAAGTTAGTGCTTGGTAGCTTAAGCCTAAAAATCTTCCTTCGGGAATAACTAAAGAGATAATTATTAAATATACAGGTAAACGAGCAGAACAAGTGGTAAAAGGAGTTACAAGAATGGTTATTAAACGTTCTTTCCAGTTTTCAATAGTTCGTGTGGCCATTACTGCGGGTATGGCGCAAGCGGTTCCAGAAATTAAAGGGACAATACTTTTTCCGCTTAATCCAAAAGGGCGCATTATGCGATCTGTTAAAAAAACAACCCTACTCATATAACCAGTTTCTTCTAAAAGAGCAATGAACAAAAATAAGAAGGCTATTTGGGGAATAAATATGACTATTCCACCGATGCCTGCAATTATTCCTTCTGCAATTAAATTGGTGAAAGCTCCTGCGGGCAGCGTATTTTTAACCCATTCGCTAGCATACGCAAAAGACTCGTCAATAAAATCCATAGGTAAGCTACTCCAATCATAAATAGCTTGGAAAATGGTAAGTAGAATAAGAAAAAAGATAAGGTAGCCAAATACTTTATGTGTTAACATTTTGTCTAATGTAGCTCTTGCTCCTGTTGCAGCATTAGTATCTACATAATAGGCTTCTTTTAAAATTTCATTAATAAACTTATACCTTAAAATGGTTTCTTTTTGTTGTAACCTCTTAAGTTCCGATTTAGATTTAGTAGCAAAAGAAGAAGTGTCTGCCATCAACTTCTTTTCTATAGGCATAAAATTTACGTCTTGCGTAATAACTAGCCATAGTTTATATAAATCTTCTTTAGGGAAAGTTTGTTGTAATCTGCTAAAATAATCTATATCAATTTTTGTGGTATCTACACAGGGTTTTGAGGATAGGTTTTTATAATCAGTAATTAATTCTTTAAGTTTATCTATACCCGTTCCTTTTCTAGAACTTACTAAAGCAATTTTAGTATCTAACTTTTTTTCTAAAAGCGCTATATCTATTACAATACCTTTTTTTACCATTTGGTCTGCCATATTTATGACTAAAATGGTGGGTATTTTAAGGTCTTTAATTTGGGTAAAAAGTAGAAGGTTTCTTTTAAGGTTTTCTACATCAGAAATTACGATGGCAAGATCAGGGTGGTTTTTATCGTTCTTGTTTAGCAGTAGCTCTACTGCTACACTTTCATCTAAAGAAGTTGTGTTTAAGCTGTATGTACCAGGTAAATCTAGTATGTGTGCTTTAATACCTCGGGGTAATTTACAGAGGCCTTCTTTTTTTTCAACAGTAATACCAGGATAATTACCAACTTTTTGGTTAAGACCAGTTAATTGGTTAAAAACAGAAGTTTTTCCAGTATTAGGGTTTCCTATAAGCGCTACATTAATTTGTTTACTCATAGATTTACAGGTTCCGGAACTAAATCTAATTCAATTTTTAAAGCCATAGACCTTCTAATAGCTATGTGCGAACCATTAACGTTTATATATATAGGGTCTTTAAGGGGCGCTATTTGCACTAGTTCTACCAGATTACCAGGTAAGCAACCTAGTTCTAGTAGTTTAATAGGAAGGTAATCATGTGCAAAATCTTTTATTATTCCTTTTTCTCCTCTCTTTAAATGCGCGACTGTAACCACTAATTTTTATTTAGATTGATTTTAAGTAAGGACAAAAATAAGAGAAAAAGATGAGTTTTTAAGCGGTTAGGGAAAATTTATTCTATCCAGTAATTTTATTACTACTATGGGTGTATCAAAATAGTAAAAACGAATTCTTTTTAAGCCCTCTTAGGCTTACTTGGTATATTTTGTTTACAAGGATTTATTCTTGGTATTCTTGTTTTAGAATTGCTAAATCTGTCATTAGTTTTTCAATGTCTTCTTTTTTAGTACCATCATAAAAACCGCGAATACGTTTTTCTTTATCTACTAGAATAAAGTTCTCTGTGTGTACCATATCAAAAGGGCCACCATCACCATCGTCTTTTACTGCTAAATAAGATTTTCTGGCTAGCTTATAGATTTCTTTTTTATCTCCAGTAACTAAATTCCATTTAGAATCGTTTACTCCTTTTTCCAAAGCATATTTTTTCAGCTGCGCTACACTATCTATTATGGGTGTAACGGAGTGCGAAAGTAAAAGAACATCGTCATCATTTAGGATTTTAGACTGTATGCCTCCCATATTTTTGGTCATAATAGGGCAAATAGTAGGACAAGTAGTAAAAAAGAAATCGGCTATATAAATTTTATTGTTATAATTTTCTTGCGTTATCGTTTCTCCATTTTGGTTCGTTAGCGAGAAGTTGGCGATAGTATGGTATTTTTTAACGTGCTGTAGGGTGCTATCTACCAACTCTGAGTTTACCATAGCTGGCTGGTATATTGGGAGTGTCTTTTTTGGCAATAGGGCATTGTAAAATAGATATACAATGATACCCGATAGGATTAACATAACCACTCCAAAGAACTTGTATTTGCTAAAAAAAGAAAGCATATTTTTTTTTACAAAGGTACACTAGTCTTGTAAAGACATCAAAAAAATGCAATATATATTGTAGCCAATTATTTCATAAAAATAAGGAGCTTCAGATAGTTTCTTTTTTTAAGACTTTGTAAAGATGTATTTTTGAGCCGATTTTTAATTACAAAATACAATATGAATCCAATTTTAATTAAGACCATACAATTCTTTTTAAGTCTATCTTTATTGATAGTTCTGCACGAATTAGGGCATTTTATACCTGCAAAAATATTTAAAACAAGAGTAGAGAAATTCTACCTGTTTTTTGATATAAAATTTTCCTTATTTAAAAAGAAGATTGGCGAAACCGTATATGGAATTGGTTGGTTGCCATTAGGAGGTTATGTAAAAATTTCCGGAATGATTGATGAAAGCATGGATACAGAAGCCATGCAAGAAGAGCCAAAATCTTGGGAGTTTAGAAGTAAACCAGCTTGGCAGCGATTAATTATTATGTTAGGAGGGGTTACCGTTAATTTTATTCTAGCTGTAATTATTTATATTGGTATGGCTTGGTCGTATGGAGATGAGTATATAAAGGCAGATAGTTTAAAAGATGGTTTCTGGGTAACAGAATCTACTATAGGAGATAAATTAGGAGTTAAAACAGGCGATTTAATCCTAGCTGTAGATGGAAACCAGGTAGAGAAGTTTAGCGCTATTATGGGAGATATTGCTTACGGTAATACTATTACTATTAAAAGAGATGGTAATACTTTTGAGCAAGAAATTCCAGAGGATTTTATAGCTACTTTAATTAAGGATGAAGATAAAATGCGTTTCTTAAGTCTTAGAAGACCATTTATTATTGCCGAAGTCTCAGAAGAATCTGCAAATAAAAATTCAGGCATTCAAGCTAATGATGAAATTATAGGTATTGGCGATAAAAAGATTACTTATTTTGATGAGGTTAAGCCTATTCTAGAGCAATATAAAGGCAAAGAAGTATCTCTTAGGGTAAAAAGAGAAGGGAATATTGAAAAGCAATTTGCTGTTGTTATAAGTGATACTGCTACAATAGGTTTTATTCCGGGTTTACTTGGTTTAGATGATATGGAGGCAAAAGGGATGTTAAAGTTAGAAACTGTAAAATACTCTTTTGTAGAATCTATACCAGCAGGAATAAACAAGGGTATAGAAACATTATCTAATTATATTAAGGGGATGAAAAAAATATTCAACCCTTCTACAGGTGCGTATAAAGGAGTAGGTGGCTTTGCTGCTATTGCAGGTATTTTTCCAGATGCTTGGAATTGGCCAGTTTTTTGGAATGCAACAGCTTTCTTATCTATTATTTTAGCTTTTATGAACATATTACCCATACCAGCCTTAGATGGTGGACACGTAATGTTTTTACTGTATGAAATGGTTACAGGAAGAAAACCTGGCGATAAATTTATGGAGTATGCACAGATGACAGGATTCTTTATTTTAATAGCTTTATTGTTGTTTGCCAACGGTAATGATTTGTACAAATGGTTAATTAAATAAAAACAATAAAAAATTGTTTGGTGAAGTAGAAAAAACATTTATATTTGCAGCCGCTTTAGGATACTAAAGTAAAAATAACACTCCTCCTTAGCTCAGTTGGTTAGAGCATCTGACTGTTAATCAGAGGGTCCTTGGTTCGAGCCCAAGAGGGGGAGCAGATACACAAAAAGCCTTTACAGAAATGTAGAGGCTTTTTTGATTTAAATAGCCTAATATCTTATGAAAAATATAAAATTCACAAACCATAATAGAAGTAAGATTGTTACGGAGCTAGAGCAAACCGAGTACGATTTGGTCGTTATTGGTGGCGGAATTACAGGGGCAGGAATTCTTTTAGATGCATCTTCTAGAGGAATGAAAGTTGCATTAGTAGAAAAAGAAGATTTTGCTTCTGGTACTAGTAGCAGATCCTCTAAACTTATTCATGGTGGTCTTCGTTATTTAAAACAGTTTGAGCTTTCTTTAGTAAAAGAAGTAGGTAAAGAAAGAGCTATTGTACACAGGTTAGCACCGCATTTGGTGATTCCCGAAAAAATGCTTCTTCCATTAATTAAAAATGGTTCCTATAGCGAATGGATGACTTCGATTGGCCTTAAGGTCTATGATATTTTGGCAGATGTAGAGGAGGAAGACAAGCGTAAGATGAAAAATAAAGAAGAAACTTTAGCGCTAGAGCCATTATTGCCAGAGGATATTTTAAAAGGTTCCGGGTATTATGCAGAATATAGAACAGACGATGCTAGGCTTACATTAGAAAACATAAAAACGGCTATTGGTTATGGAGGTACGCCGTTAAATTATACGCAAGTAGAGGAGTTTATTTATAATGAAGGGCAGGTAGCAGGTGTAAAGGTTATAGATAAGATTAGTGGAGAAGCATATAGCATAAATTCTAGATTTATTATAAACGCAACTGGACCCTGGGTAGATGAACTTAGAGAGGTTAACCATTCTAAAGAAGGAAAACAATTACATTTAACAAAAGGAGTGCATTTAGTGTTTCCAAGAGAGAAATTACCGTTGAAACAATCGGTGTATTTTGATATTCCAGACGGGCGTATGATGTTTGCAATTCCAAGAGGAAAAGTTACATATGCAGGTACTACGGATACTAATTATACTTTAGATAAAAACGAAGTAAGAACAACAATAGAAGATGCGGATTATTTATTAAATGCTATAAATAACATGTTTCCTACTGTTAATTTAGTGCGGAAAGATATTATTTCTTCCTGGGCAGGATTAAGACCTTTAATTCATGAAGAAGGGAAGTCTCCTTCAGAGCTATCCAGAAAGGATGAAATATTTATTTCCGATTCTGGGTTAATTAGTATGGCAGGCGGAAAACTTACTGGCTACAGAAAAATGGCAGAAAAGGTGGTGAATAAACTTCAAAAAAAATTAGAAAGAACTACCCATATTGAATACAAAGAAGTGTTTACCCATAAAATTCCTTTGGTTGGTGGCCCTTGGAAAAAATATAAGCAGGTTAAAAAGTATGTAAAAAAATTAACTCAAGATTTAGAGCAATATGGTTTTGAACCCTATACCGCATGGTATTTAACCACTACATACGGGAGACAATCTGAGCAGATTATAGCTGTTTTTAAAACAAAATCTGGAGACGATAAAAATGAAAATTTAATATTGGCAGAGTTAGATTTTTGTATACAAAATGAAATGGTAGTTACACCAATGGATTTCTTTTTTAGAAGAACAGGTATGTTGTATTTTGATATAGAAAGTGTAACAAAATATTTAGAGAAAATTTTAACCGTTTTTGGAGTTTCTTTTAACTATTCTGCAGAACAAATAAATGTTTTTAGAGAAACTATAGAAAAAGAAGTAATTAAGCATTCTTCGTTTTAAGCTGTAGTTTTGTTAAGGTGTGTTAACCATATAAAAATCTCTCCTATTAATTTGTAAATTCGTTCTATGAGAAAAATAATTCTTTTTTGTTTTATGGTGCTTTGTTTTATGTCTTGTAAAGAGAAGAGTATCCAGGCTAGTATAGCTGATGATGTGTCGACTTTAGACACAAAAGAATGGATTAAAAAGGCAATGGTTAATGCAAAAGCAAACTCTATTCTAGAGTCATGGCCAGAATACAATGCTTTTGATACAAGTGTAGAGGTACTTTATAAAGCTGAGAATTTAGAGGATTTGGCTATAGCATTAGAAGACTTAATAGAAAAGCAAAAACTTCTTTTAAAGTCTAAATACCCAGAGGATTATAATGTTCCGCAAATAAAAAGTAGACAAAAAGTAGTACTTACCTATATGCTAAAATTAAAGGCGGATCTAGAGTATAGATTGCCTACAGAAGTATCTACCCGAGAGTTGTTAGAGGCAAATAATGCAATGAGAACTCAGTTTAATGTGGAGATAAATAATCCGTTAGATAATTCCTTAATACTAGAAGAAGAGGGAAATTAAAAAACGGGAGTAAAAGTATGTAAACAAAAGAGAGAGAAATTTTACTTCTCTCTCTTTTGTTTAATAGAAATTATTTTTTTTCCTCTGGCGCCTCTTTTCTAGAAACTAAAGCTTGTTTGCTTAAACTTGCTAAATTAAAGTTAGGGTCTAATACTAAAGCCTCATCTAGTAAAGCAACAGAGGCATCAATATTCTTTTTATCATTATTATAAGTTATAAGAGCTTTTAAATGAAGAAAAGCAGCTTTTAAAGGGACTTCATATGGTTGTTGGCGTTCGTAAAATGCATATTTCATTTCTGTTTTTGCATTTATAATACCATAATCAATATGTGTAGATGCGCCAACCTTATCTCCTGTTTGTATTTTTAAATCTGCTAATTCGTATGCTAAATAAGCGTTTGGCGTTCTTTTGTTTAATACTTCAAACTGTTCTAAAGCTCTCTTTGGTTGGTTTAAAGCTTTTAAAGAAATTGCTTTTACCTGCACTGCTAAATCAGAATCGGAATCTAACTTTTCAATTCCAATAGTATTTAATGCTTGTAAGTGTTGATTGTCATTGGCATAAATGTATGCTAAGGTATCTTTCCTTTGTTTAGAAGGAGATATAACGTTTAAATGTGTTAGTGCATTTATAACGCCACTAACATCACCTTGTTGACGCATTTCATTATAAAAAGCTTCATAATGTTTTTGTAATTCTGTTTTGGTTTGTGCAATTGCAGAAAATCCTATTAGACATGCAAATACAAAAAGTACTTTTTTCATTTTTGTTCATTTTTGGTTTGCTAATCTATTGAAATTATTTCTAGTATTCTGTTAATAAAACCCTTAAATAAGGGATGTAAAAGAGAAAAGAGATGCGTTAAACATCTCTTTTCTTTTAAATTAGAATTATGCAATACTTAATTTTACTTCTTGCTGTGTAAAAGATCGTAATAAGGTGGCATAAAAGCCAAGACTTTTAGAGTCTTTGTCAATGCAAGATTTTAAAAATTCTTTTAAGTTTTTAAAAAATAAATTAGCATGTACTACAGGTAGGTTAACATTTGCAGTTTTAGGATTATATTGTTTATCGTCGATAACAATATCCATTTTTACACGATGTCTATAATAATCTATAGATACATCTGCAGCATTATAATATTTTTTAAGTAGTGCAATGTGCAACCTTTTAAAATTTAAAGTGTTGGTTTGGTCGGTACAACTACGGGAAATTAGATTTTCTACATCCATTAAAATTCTCCCTTTTAGATTTGAATTTTCCATGGCTTTTATATTTAATCATTTAAGTAAAGTTATGTGTTTAATCTATAACTAACTTATAATCAATTTATTAATTAACATAAAATCTACGTATTTGTTGTAAAACCTCTTTTGTTTGTGGTGTCTTAAGTGAAGATTGATGTGTGGAAATGGTAGTTTTTAACATTTGTAAGGAAGTAGGAGCTTACCCTTTTAGAGTCGTCCTGTGGTGAATCTGCGTACTTTGGAGGGACTATACCTCTTTTTATAGCTTCCTGGGTGTAATATTCCTTTTTTGTAGGATGGCTTGGGTATACTGCATTAATAAGTTCGTTGCTCCAATTATTAGTTATACTTTCTTTTAATATAGAAATACAATCCTCTAAGTGGATTAAATTTACGGAGGCATTCCCATTTTTTAATTCTGTTTTACCAGAAAGTATTGTTATTGGGTGTCTATTAGGACCTATTAATCCGCCAAAACGGATTATGGTAGTTTGTAAACTGGAATCTTCTAAAAGCATATTTTCAGAGAGTACTAATTGCTTACCAGACTCTGTGTTGGGAGAGACTGTAGTTTTTTCATTAATAATCCCTGTAGTATTTCCATAAACAGCAGTGCTACTAGCAAAGATAATTTTAGAACATAGACTGGTTTTAATCTTGTTTTTTAGGAGGGACATTTTTTTTACAAAACTCTCCTGTTTTTTTCCTCTTAAGCGAGGAGGAACATTTATGACTATAATATCTAAAGAATGTAAAAAGTCAGAGATTGGTCCTTCGATTCTATCTTCAAAAAGAGAAATATTATAGGCTTTAATTCCGGCATTTTTTAAGGTTTCTATTTTGTCGGAAGAGGTGGTGGTACCATGAACTGTAAAACCATCTTTTAGTAACGATTTGGCTAAAGGTAATCCTAACCAACCGCATCCTATAATTCCAATATTCTGCATTAAAATTTAATGGTTTTAGTTATCACTATAGCATCATTTAATATAAAAGGCATCGGAATATTATCTTTGGGTCTTTCCGGAATACTAAAAAGGGGATTGTCTAGTAAATCATTAGAAGCTTCAAAAAGAGTAAGCTCTAAATGTTCATCTTTAGGAAAACTTAATCTAACTTCTGTATAGGCATTGTCTGTTATATAGTGTGTTATTAGCTTGTTTCTTTTTCTGTTTTCTAGAAAATAATTGGATAAAGGAACTCCATTTATTTCTGCACTTTGTATTTCTATGTCATTTGTAATAAGTTCTAATCTATTTACATTACGCTGTGGTGTAATGCATAAATCTATAAATCTTTGATTACCAATAATGGTGTCCTTTGTTTTCTCAATTACTGGGGGTTTAATATTTTTTAAGGGAGCAGCAACTGTAAAGGTGAAGTTTGTGCCATACTTACTGCTCAAAGTCTTGGATCCAGCTTCTGGAGTCTTTTTTGTTTTTCCTAAATATTGAGATGTCCAGGGAGATAATTGGTGCTCATAGGTTACCCATTTGGCAGCATTTGTATCGGTGTCTAGCACATACAATAGACTAGTTGGCTTAGAATTTTCTTTGTTAAAATTAGAATTTAAATGGGCATAGAAGAAGAATCCTAAAAATACAATAAAAGATAGTATGGCTAAAAAACGCTTGTTCTTGTAGAACGCAAATATGGGTAATAATAAAATAAAAGTTAAAGTAGTTAGTACGGTAGAAGCCACCATCATTTTTAAACCTAATCCTATGGGAAACATTTTTATAAAAGGAGCGTAAATCCATAACGCAGGTAATGCTAAAAAGACGAGTAATAAACCGTTCGGCATTTTTTGATTTTGCGTAACAAATAGAGCCGCTAACAAGGCATAAACTGGAATAATAAAGAAACTAGCGCCCTTTAAATATACCGAAACACCAGCGCAAAGAAGTAACCACAAAAATAGCGGGGCTATTAAGAGGTTTGGGGTTGTTATTTTATGAAATTTATAATATACCCAAAAACAGACGCCAATAGATAAAGAAACAAAAGCTGCTATATAAGCATGGCCGTTATAAGTGAATCCATGTAACATATCGTTGTACTGCGGGTAAAGTGTTTTTAAGATACTCCAACTAAAATATCCAATAACACCATTTATGGCAATGGAAATTAACATAGGTAAAAAACCTGTTAAGATTTTGTTTCCTTGTAGGGTTTTCTTTTTAAACCCTTGAAAGAGTAATAGGACAAACAAAAGTATTCCTAATACTAACATTGGTAAAATCCAATCAAAAGGGTAAGACACCAATTTAAAGAAAGGTACATTAAAGTAGATAAAATCGCTAAGGCTTTTTAGATTACTTAAATCCGAATTGGAAAAATAATGAAGCAAGGGAACTAAGTAACTGCCTTGGTGGGCTAATGTATTTCTATCTAAACGTGCATAGCTATCTTTGGCAGTATGGTAGTCGTAATGGTCATCAATAAAAGCAAAATTAAAGCCTTCAATATCTCCATTTTCTCTAAAAACGGTTAAATCAGTATCATTAGGAAGCATTTTGTAGATACTATAGACTAAAGAATTGGCAACAGGGTAATCGGGGTTTGCCTTGGTAAATTCTTCTATAAGTTTCTTATTTCCTCTATTAGTCTCTATAAGCATGTAGCTTGGGCCACCACTGCCACGTGCTTCAAAATTAAGCACAAGGCCAATATCTTTAATCCAAGGATGCTTATTTACGAACAAATCTGCTCCGTTAAGACCTAATTCCTCAGAATCCGAGATGAGGATAATAATATCATTTTTAGGTTTGTTTTCTTTGGCTAAAAATTGACGTACTCCTTCTAAAATCGTTGCTACGCCACTAGCTGCGTCACTAGCACCTAAGGAGGAATGCGGGTGACTATCATAGTGACTCAATAGAAGCAATGCTTTTTTGGAATCACTTCCTTTAATGCGAGCCAATATATTATTTACTTTACTTAGGTTTCCCCAGTCTCCAGCTGTATACCCTTCTTGAAAGGAAACTTCAAGACCTAATTTTTCCAATTCGCTAGAGATATAATTTCTAACTACGGTGTGTTCTGGGAAGCCAACACCATGTGGTTTTTTTGATATGTGTTTTACATGTTCTAATGCTCGGTCCGTAGAAAATTCGGTTTTAGTTGCATTACTATCTTCTGTGTAAGAGGGCATAGAAGATTTAAATGACCAATAAATGGCTATGGTAATAAGAACTAAGGTACTTAGGGCGGTACTTTTTTTCATTTATAAGGAATAATCTATTTTAGAACAAGTTTAATGTAAAATTAATGCTTAAATATGATAAATGATAATGTAATGACACATTAAAACGGGTATAATTAGGAATTTCGCAATATTTTTCTATCTTTAGTAATCAACCTAAAAAATAAAAGCATATGGGGATTAAGAGTTTTCAAGGGATAAGAAAGACTACGAAGAAGGAATTTGATGCTCCGTTATTGGTTGAAGATTACATGACTAAAAAGTTACTAACGTTTAGTCCAGAACAATCTATACTAGAGGTTATGGAGCTTTTTGCAAAGAACCATATATCTGGGGGGCCTGTTATTGATAACAATGGATTTTTAGTGGGGATTATCTCGGAGGCAGATTGTATGAAACAAATATCGGAAAGCCGTTATTTTAATCAACCTATTTTGGACAAAAGCGTGGAGCGTTTTATGACTAAAAATGTAGAAACTATTGAGCATAGCATAAGTATTTTTGATGCTGCTGGTGTTTTTCATAAAGGTAACAGACGTAGGCTTCCTGTTATGAACAATGGAATTTTAGTAGGCCAGATAAGCCGTAAAGATATTGTGATAGCTGCTTTGAAATTGAGCGGACAAAACTATAAGTAATTATTATTCTCTTTTAACAATCATATAGTAATCATTATCTAGAGGTAAGTACCCTAGGTCATATATAAAAAAATAGGTAGTTCCTTTTTTTGTAGTATACAGGTTGGTGATAAAATCAAAATCGAAACCTCGGTCTAAAAGCCTTGTTCTTGTGGTTTTGGTTTTACCATCTTTAAGGGGGAAACTGTCTAGAACTCGGTAGTTTTTGCGGAGGCGATTATTTATATTTCTAATGAGGTTTTTGCTGTCTTTATTTATTTTGTTATTATATGCGTTTCTACAATAATCAGAGCAGAATTTTTTATCCACTCTACCCATTATTTCTGTACTACATTCTAAGCACTCTTTTTTCATATTATTTCCTCTTGTAGCTAAATTTTTCTTCTGCTTTAACTCCATCGCTGTTAATTACAACATATAAATTTATTTCGTTTTCACTAATTTTTTCAAACGTAAACCCTTCAAAAAAGGCTTTGTTTTCTTCCATTTTTATTAATTTAAAATCTACGGTTTCATCTTTTGTCTCCCAACCTTTTAAATTACCACCAAAATGTTTTAATTGTAGTAAAAGTGTGTTTTCTTTTTCTTGAATATGCCCAATTTCGTAAAATTGTACTTTTCCTTCTAAGACTAGTTTAAAAACAAACATCATAGAATCGCCCATTGGAGGACTCCATATTTCTTCTGTAGTACCACCAAAGGCTTCTCCTTTCCAATGTCCAGAAATCCAAGCAACATCAGAAAGGCTGGCTTTGGGAGACTTTTCTCCTTCTTTTAATTGTATCGTATTTTGGCTAGATACGTTTATGGAAAATAGAAGTAATAGTAAGAGAATGAGTTTCATAGATAGGGATTTACATTTGCAACAAGTTACAAATTATACGATTATAAATCAATAATCGTATAATCTGTACTTCTAGGTAGGCAATTTATTCTATTATTAACTGATGCTTTATTAGTAAACCAGAAAGGCCGTCTTTAGAAAATTTTGCTTTTTTAAGTTCATTTTTCTCTGGGTCTATAGTGTGGTTAAAAGCAGTTGTGAAGTCTGCTTTTTCCAAGTTGGTTCTGTCGAATATTGCTTGCTCTAAATTACAGCCAGAGAAGTCTACTCCATTTAACTCACTTTTTGTAAAATCTACCTCAATTAGTTTACTATCCTTAAATTGTTGGTTTTTTAGAGTGAGCCCAAAAAAAGAAGCATAGTTTAAAGTACAATTGTGGAACACAAAATCTATTAAAAAAGTGTTGCAAGTTTCAAAATTTACACCCAATATTTTACAATTTATAAAAGAAACTTCTTTAAAAGTGGTGTTGGTAATATTTACAGAAGAAAGATTACAGTCTATGAATGTACACTCCATAAAATTTTGATTGTCTAACAAGCTGTTTTCAAAATTGCAGCCGTTGAAAGTACAATTTTCATACTCTCTTCTTTCTAACCTATGGGTTGTATAATTTTTTCCCTTATATATTTTATCTGTTATGAATGATCTTTGCATAGTCTTCTAAATAGAAGTAAAGTTACTTATTAGATGCTTAAGTTGTTATTAGGTTTATTGCATCATAAGTGTTAATTTATTGTTAATACTTATGATTTTTGTAAGAATTACCTTAATATGTTTCCATATTTGATAGCTTTCCAAAATTAATTAATTTGTTATGTGGTCTAATTCAAAATTTGCTTTATGCTTACTTGGAATAATTATTTTTTTTCAATCTTGTGAAAAGGAAAATTTAAAAGAGAAACCTTCTGATAATCAAGTTTTTAGTATTGAATTGGATTCTGTGGTAGTTTCGGATTCTCTTTTATTATCGGTTTTAAAAGAAGAAGATGCTTATCGGAAAATGACAAAGGCAGGAAGAATTGTTGATATCTCTGGAATGGATGTTGTAAAAGAGAATCCGAAAAAGGTATATGCGCATTATATGCCTTGGTTTCAAAGTTTAGATTATGATGGGTATTGGGGGCAACACTGGACAATGGCTAATAAAAACCCAAATATTGTTGATGCGGATGGGAAGAGAGAAATAGCATCGTATTATTATCCTATCATAGGACCATATTCTTCTAATGACCCAGATTTGCAAGAATATCATTTTTTAATGATGAAACTTTCTGGAATAGATGGAGTAATTTTTGACTGGTATGGTAGTAAGGATCTGTATGATTATGATTTAATTAAACAATCTACAGAGTCATTTATGGCAAGGTTAGATGATTTAGGTATGGAATTTTCTATTATGTATGAAGATAGGGTTGCAGTGGACACCTATAATTCTGGACTTGCTTCAAGTGTTGTAGATGCAGCTCAAATGGATTTTCAGTATATAAAGGACAGTTACTTATCTCGACCCAATTTTCTTAACCATAATGGAAAAGAATTATTATTTGTTTTTGGCCCAAATACTATTACAAACACAGCAGATTGGGATAGTATTTTTTCTGTATTCCCGGTAAATGAAGAGCCTTATTTTTTAACCCTATGGGCAGCGCAAAATATGGTTGGTAGTAGTGCCTCTGGAGAATTTTTGTGGGTGGCGCAAGATCATTTACTAGCGCATGATTATTACTATGGGGAGTATTTAGACAATAATTTGGTTACCGTAGGTAGTAGTTATCCTGGGTTCGACAGCTTTTATGAAGACGGTGGATGGGGTTTACAACATGATTGGGGAATACCTCACAATAATGGCAATGTATTTGTGGAAACACTTAATTATACACATCATGAGGCTGCTGATTTTGTACAATTGGTTACATGGAACGATTTTGGTGAAGGAACCATGTTAGAGCCTACAGAGGAATATGGTTTTTTAAACTTGCAATTATTACAGCAATATACTGGGGTTACTTATGTTCCAGAAGACTTGCAAATTGTTTTGGATTTGTACAAGGCTCGGAAAGAATTTACAGGTAACTATGAGGTGCAGTATTACTTAGATAGAAGCTATAGAAAAATAAAAAAGTCTAAAATGAATAGGGCTAGACTTATACTTATGGCGGTTAATAGATTTTATGGTTCTTAAGGTATAAAAGTAGTAGTAATATGGTTTTTCATTTATATACCAAACGGTATGTGTTGTTAAGTAGTTTTAAAAGAATAACTTTTATTTTTTACAAAACATTTCATTTAAATATAATTTCGTTTTTGTATTTTGTATTAACTTGAATATCTTGTTGTTGTGTAATATTTTTTAGATTCTAATTGGTTTATTTTCTTAGGTTTAAGATAGATATACTAATTGGTATGTAGATTTACTAGATTATTTTTGGAGATTTTCATGATTCTATTCATTTTTGTGTTTCTATTCTTTAGAATAGGAAAAATAGAATTCGTTTGTAAATTATGTGGAATTATATTCTTAGCAGAACCAAACATAATTTAGATTACCTCTTTTCTTAGTTGTATTGTACCGTATTTGGGCGGTAAAATTCCATGTTATTTTAGGTAGATACTTTAAAGTTCAAATATATTTAGATTCGAAGTAGATTTATTTAAAGTGTTTTTCTTACCTAATATTTAGATAGTTTTAGGCGTGGAGGGTTATGAAAAGGTAGAATATTAAAGAGATTTAAGTTGGCTTATTCGGGCTTTGTAATAATAGACCCTTCTGTCATTTTACGTTCTAATTCTGCCTGAAATTCTTCCATTACTGGCTTTACAGTACTTTCTGGTAAGTCGGCTATTTTAATATACATTAAGCCGTCTACAGAATTATTAAATAGAGGATCTACATTAAAGGCAATTACTTTAGCATTCTGTTTAATGTATTTTTTTATAAGAACTGGTAGACGTAGGTTACCAGGTTCTACTTCATCAATAATCCTATCAAACTTGTTTAAATCTGCTTGTGTTTCATCAAAAACAAATTCTTTATCGGCATCTTTAAGTTTTACTTTGAACTCTTTTTTAGGATGAATATATTGGGCAACATATGGATCCCAATAATTAGACTTCATGAACTCTATCATAAGCGATTTAGAGAAGTTAGAGAATTGATTGCTTATACTTACTCCTCCTATTAAATACTTATGCTCTGGGTGCCTTAAAGTAGTGTGTACAATACCTTTCCATAGTAAAAATAGTGGCATAGGTTTTTGTTGGTATTCTTTTACTATGTACGCTCTGCCCATTTCAATAGAATCTTCCATCATTCCGTATAATTCTGGTTCTACTCGGAATAAATCCTGAAGATAAAAACCATCTATACCATGTTTCGGAAATATTTCAGAACCCATCCCCATTCTGTATGCCCCTACAATGCACTTTGCTGCGCTATCCCATAGAAATAAGTGATAATAATAAGAGTCGAACACATCTAAATCTATAGCTTTATTTGTGCCTTCCCCTATGGCTCTAAAGGTAACTTCTCTTTGTCTGCCTATTTCTTTTAGAATAAAGGGCATATCTTTTTTTTGAGCTAAAAAAACTTCGTAATTTTTGCTTTGTAATAGGCGGCAGTCTTTTTCTCTTAATTTTTCAATTTCTCCTTCCATTACTTCGGAGGGAACAGCGGATGCTATTTTTTTTGGGGCTTTTGGAATTTTTAGAGTGGTTGGTATTTGGTCTATTAAGCGTTCTTTTTCATACGCATTCGATAGTATGTATGTTTTTTTTCTTAAAAGATCGGTAAAGTCTTCTAGGGTAGCTTGTTCTTTTTGTGCTTTTACGGAAATAGGTTGTCCTATACGTACTTTTATAGGACGATTTTTCTGAGAATAAACCTCAGAAGGTAATTTTGCCGTTCTAAACACATCACTTATTTTGGATAAGCGATAAAATAAAGAGCTATTTTTTCCGTGAAAATAAATGGGAACTACAGGGACTTCAGCTTTTCTAATCAATTTTAGAGCAGGTTCTTCCCAAGGTTTGTCTACAATTAATTTACCGTCTTTATAGGTAGAAACTTCTCCTGCGGGGAAAATCCCTAAAGGGTGCCCTGCACGTATGTGGGTCATTGCACTTTTAAAACCAGCAATACTACTTTTAACGTCCTTATTATTCTCAAAAGGATTTACGGGTAAAATATAAGGCTCCATAGGCTCAATTCTATGAAGCAGAAAATTGGCTATAATTTTAAAATCGGACCGATGAGAAACCAAAAGTTTCATAAGTAATACACCATCAATTCCGCCTAATGGATGGTTAGATATGGTTATATAGGAACCATCTTTTGGTAAGCGCCTAAAGTCTTCTTCGGGAATTTCAAAGTCTATTTCATAATATTCCAAAATTGCATCTAAAAAAGCAATGCCCTCTAAATGTTTATGGTCATTGTAAAACCTATTGATGCTAGATATTCTGGTTACTTTCATCAGAAACCATCCAATAGAAGTACCTAGAAAGCCATATTTACTAAGGTTAATAGCTTTTGCTACTTCCTTTGCAGTTACTAAACCCATAGATTTAAAAAATTTCGGAACTGTAAATATAACAAAAAACGACTCTAACGAGCTTCCTTTGGATTTAGGAAGAAGAGTTTTATGATTATTTTACCACTAATTGCACGGTTTCCTTTGCTCGTTGCTCTAATAGAATTTCATATCCGTTTTGTAAAGATGCTATGGCGTCGGTATTAAAATGGCGAATAGTATATAGAGACACCCCTTCTTGGTGAACCACTTTAAACCTGCTTTTTAACGTATTAAGTAACTCTTGCAGGCGACCAAATCGGTTATCTACACATACGGAGAAACTAATAGCGGAATTTTGAATTAAATCTACCTTCATTTTATAATCATGGAATAGCTTAAATAGCTCACTTATATTATCTTCAACAATAAAAGAAAAATCTAAAGAAGATAATTTCATTAAAACTTGGTCTTTTTTAACAATAAAGCAGGGAACCTTAGGCTCTATGTCATTCCCTTTCCCCACTGTAGTACCTTCATTTTTAGGATTTAGGAAGGATTTTACGTGCAAAGGAATTTCCTTACGTTGTAGTGGTTGTAAAGTTTTAGGGTGAATTACGGATGCGCCATAAAAAGCAAGTTCAATAGCTTCTCTATAGGATATTTTGTTTAAAAGTTGGGTTTCTTTAAAATACCTTGGATCTGCATTTAAAACACCAGGAACATCTTTCCAAATAGTAACAGAATCTGCATTTAGGCAATAGGCTAAAATTGCCGCAGTATAATCCGAACCTTCTCTACCCAAGGTAGTCGTGAAATTGTTGTCATCGCTACCTAGAAATCCTTGGGTGATGTTTAGAACCTTTTTATTAACCTTTTCAGTAATTTGTTCTTGTGTTTTATCCCAGTTGACATTAGTGTCTCGATAAGTATTATTGGTTTTAATTAGGTTTCGAACATCTAACCAAGTGTTTTGTAAGCCAATTTCATTTAAATAGGCGCTAATAATACTGGTAGATACCAATTCGCCATAACCAACTACCTGATCATAGACAAAATTATAATTTGGAGATTTATTCCAAGCAAGGAATCCTTGAACTTCACCAAACAATTCTTTTACTCTTTTGTAAACTACATGCTCTGTATTTGGAAACAAATCTCTCAATATGTTATTGTGGTATTCTATAACTTCTTGAATTTTAGAAGATAAAATTGGCTTGTCTTTAAAGTATGCATTGACAATAGCCTCCATACCGTTGGTAGTTTTACCCATTGCGGAAACAATTACTAGGGTGTTTTTATAACCTACCTCTTGTAATACTTTTACAATATTTTTTACACCATCTGCATCTTTTACAGACGCTCCTCCAAATTTAAAAACTCTCATTAAAACTATTTTTTAGTTCTTCCCCAAAAGGAAGAAAGACTTTAATTACTATTCTTTAAAAAATTTGCGATACTTTGCTCGTCTAAATGAACAACATCCCAATCTCTCATAACGTTAGCTCCTTTAGATTCGTAAAAGGCTATTGCTCTTTCGTTCCAATCTATTACTTCCCAAGAGATTCTTTTTACACCTAAATTATTGCCATGCTTTACAACAGAAGTAAGTAGGGCATTTCCTAAACCAGTACCTCTAAATTTTTCTGATACCATAAGATCTTCTAAATGAAGGATAGGGCCTTTCCATGTAGAATACCTAGGGTAAACCAAAGCAATACCGACAATTTTGGACTTACTCTCCGCAACAAAACAATGAAATAGAGGGTTTTCTCCAAACCCATCAACTGCCAACTGTTGCTCTGTAACTTCTACTGCGTTTTCTTCTTTTTCAAAAACGGCAAGTTCTTTAATCAAAGATAATATCTCTGGTACATCTGTTATTTTGCTATCTCTAATAGTAAAGCTCATTGGTTTAATATTTTAAGTATTTAATACAATTCTAAAATAAAAAAGGCGTTCTGCTATTAATTGCCCCTAATTACATTTTTTAATTGTGTGTTACAAATATAACACATAGTTATAAATTTAAAAATGAAATAATATCGATAACGTTATAGTTTCACAAAATTGGCGATATTTGTAATCAAATAAACACAATCAGTACAATGCTTAAAAAACATAAAACATTAGGAGAGTTTATTATTGAAAACCAATCTGCATTTCAATATACTTCTGGAGAGCTTTCTAAACTTATAAATGCGATACGATTAGCTGCTAAAGTTGTGAACCATGAGGTGAACAAAGCAGGACTTGTAGATATTTTGGGTGCAGCCGGAGACACTAATATACAGGGTGAAAACCAACAAAAATTAGATGTTATGGCTAATGAAAAATTTATCCAAACATTAAAAAACAGAGAGATTGTTTGTGGAATTGCTTCTGAAGAAGAAGATGATTTTATTACAATTAATAGTAGTGATGACAACCATCAGAATAAATATGTTGTATTAATAGACCCTTTAGATGGTTCTTCTAATATCGATGTAAATGTTTCCGTAGGGACTATTTTCTCTATATACAGAAGGATAACTCCTGTAGGTACTCCTGTAGAGTTGAAAGATTTTTTACAAAAAGGAAGAGAGCAAGTAGCCGCAGGGTATATTGTGTATGGTACATCTACCATGTTAGTATATAGTACTGGTGCTGGTGTAAACGGATTTACTTTAAACCCTGCTTTAGGTACTTTTTATCTTTCGCACCCAGATATGGAATTTCCAGAATCTGGTAAAATATATTCTGTTAATGAAGGTAATTATGTGCATTTTTTACAAGGGGTAAAAGATTATATAAAATACTGCCAAGAGGAAGAAGGAGATAGACCTTATACTTCTAGGTACATTGGTTCTTTAGTTTCTGATTTTCATAGAAACATGATAAAGGGAGGTATTTATATGTATCCAAAAAGTAATATAGCCGAAAACGGAAAACTTCGTTTATTATATGAGTGTAACCCTATGGCTTATTTAGCAGAGCAAGCTAATGGTTTAGCTAGTGACGGATTTGGCCGTATTTTAGATATAGAGCCAACAGAATTACACCAAAGGGTACCTTTCTTTTGTGGAAGTAAAAATATGGTGAAGAAATTGCATGAATGTATTGCTAAACATGCGTAAATAAAAAAAGCGGTCTTTTCAAAGACCGCTTTTTTATTTTTATTCCGATGGATTATCGATTCATATTCTTTATTTCTTCTATAAAGTTGTCCAAATCAACTCCTGCATCTACTAATTTTAAAGCTTTGTCTACAACATAGGCTACGTTCCCTGGAGAAAATCCTAAGCCAACACCTAAGCGTTGTAGCATAACTGTTTGTTTTGCTCCTAATTCGTTATCGGCATAAACCATACGAGCTAAATCGTATAACCTTTCCAAGCGGCTATCGTAACTGGTAGGAGGGTTAATTGGCTTTCCTTGGTAATCTTTTAAAATCTCAGCATAATCATGCTCGGAGATATCTAATTTTTTTGCTAATCTATCTAAAAAAGCCTTTTCATCGTCTGTAATTACTCCATCGCTCATTGCTACTTTTACAATGGCTGCAAAATGATCTTGGTTTCTTTTTTGAAATCCGCTATCAAATAAATCTGAAATTGACATAAATTCTTGTTGTTTAAGATTACAAATATAATTTTTTAAAACAACTATTTAGATTCTTCTATTTTTTTTTGATTAGATGTTTAATTACTTCGGTAATTAGTTGTAATAAAAAATAGGGTTCCTTTTTGTTAGCAATGACAGTAGAAGTTATATTTGCATAAATTTATACCGTTGACCTATTCTACTATTCAACAAGGTTTTGCACAGTCTCCGCAATCGCAGAAACTGAAAAATACTATTGTTCAATCCGAAAAAAATGTTGCTTTAACAGGAGTAATGGGCTCTGCTTTGTCTTTTGTTATAGCAGATGTATTTAAACAAGCAGAAGCTCCTTTTCTCTTAATTTTTAATGATAAAGAAGAGGCCGCATACTACCTCAATGATTTGGAACAATTTATTGGTGAAAAAGAGGTGCTTTTTTACCCAGGAAGTTACCGTAGAGCCTACCAAATTGAAGAAACGGATAATGCTAACGTACTTTTAAGAGCAGAAGTTTTAAATAGAATAAATTCCAGAAAGAAACCTGCTGTAATTGTTACCTATCCAGAGGCAATTTTCGAAAAGGTAGTTACCCGGAAAGAACTAGAGAAAAATACATTAAAAATAAAGGTAGATGACACCTTAAGCTTAGATTTTTTAAACGAAGTTTTATTTGAATATAAATTTAAAAGAGTAGATTTTGTTACCGAGCCAGGAGAGTTTTCTGTTCGGGGTGGTATTGTTGATGTATTCTCTTTTTCGCACGACCAGCCCTATAGAATTGAGTTTTTTGGAGATGAAATTGATAGTATTCGGACTTTTGATGTAGAAACACAACTTTCTACCGAGAAAATCAGTAAAATTACTATTATTCCTAATGTTGAGAATAAATTTTCAGAAGAAACTAGAGAAAGTTTTTTAAATTATGTGGCTAAGGATACGGTTATTTTTGTAAAAAATATAGACTTTCTTTTAGATCAGTTAGATACCTTTTTTGCAAAGGCCATAACAGCATTTGCAAAATTATCCGAAGACATAAAACATGCCGAGCCATTAGAACTTTTTGTTAATGCAAAATTACTTAAAGGACAACTGGCAGCATTTAGATTAGTAACACTTGGGAAAAATGCCACCGCATTAACAAAATTGTCTACAAAGCCAGCAGAAGAAGTGGTTTATAAAACAAAGCCCCAACCGTCTTTTAATAAAAAGTTCGATTTACTTATTAAAGATTTAAATACCAATAAAGCCAAAGGGTATACGAACTATATTTTTTGTGCAACGGACCAACAAGCGCAGCGTTTTCATGATATTTTTGATGAGGTAGAAGAAGAGGTGCATTATAAAACCATAGTTTTTTCTTTGCACCAAGGGTTTATTAATGATAACCTTAAAATAGCTTGTTATACGGATCACCAAATTTTTGAGCGCTATCATAAATTCCATTTAAAAAATGGTTATGCTAAAAAGCAGGCAATTACCTTAAAAGAACTTACAAAACTAGAAACTGGCGATTATGTTACCCATATAGACCATGGCATAGGAAAGTTTGGAGGACTACAAAAGATTGATGTAGAAGGTAAAAAACAAGAGGCTATAAAA
This sequence comes from Maribacter sp., assembly GCF_016744255.1. GTDB lineage: Bacteria > Bacteroidota > Bacteroidia > Flavobacteriales > Flavobacteriaceae > Maribacter_B. Next base: position 49,428 of record NZ_JADGES010000002.1, on the reverse strand, counting down.
TTAATGTATGGAGAAAGAGATATACTTTATGTAAGTATTCATTCTCTACACAAAATATCTAAGTTTACGGGTAAGGATGGTAATCCGCCAAAGATTTTTAAACTCGGTTCTGCAGCTTGGAAAAAGCTAAAACAAAAAACAAAATCTAGAGTTAAGAAAATAGCTTTCGATTTAATAAAAGTATATGCCAAAAGAAGATTAGAAAAAGGTTTTCAATATGCTCCAGATAGTTATTTGCAACATGAGTTAGAAGCTTCTTTTATATACGAAGATACACCTGATCAAGGTAAAGCAACTGCCGATATTAAACAAGATATGGAAAGCGAACGTCCTATGGATCGTTTGGTTTGTGGCGATGTAGGTTTTGGGAAAACAGAGGTGGCCATACGGGCAGCTTTTAAAGCAGTAGATAATGGTAAACAAGTTGCAGTATTGGTGCCAACGACCATTTTAGCTTTTCAGCATGCGCGGTCTTTTAAAGAACGATTAAAAGAAATGCCCGTAACCGTTGATTATTTAAATAGATTTAAAACTGCCAAAGAAAGAAAAGCAACTTTGGAGGGTTTAGAAGCTGGCAAGATCGATATTATAATAGGCACACACCAATTGGTAAATAAGAGTGTAAAATTTAAAGATTTAGGTTTATTAATTGTAGACGAAGAGCAAAAATTTGGAGTAGCGGTTAAAGACAAACTAAAGTCCATCAAAGAAAATGTAGATGTTTTAACACTAACAGCTACACCAATTCCTAGAACCTTGCAGTTTAGTTTAATGGCAGCAAGAGATTTGTCACAAATAAATACAGCGCCACCAAATAGATATCCTATAGAAAGTGAAGTTATTCGTTTTTCTGAAGAAACTATTAGAGACGCTATTTCTTATGAGATACAAAGAGGTGGGCAATCTTTTTTTATTCATAACAGAATAGAGAATATAAAAGAAGTTGCTGGTATGATCCAACGTTTAGTCCCCGATGCTAAAATTGGTATTGGTCATGGGCAAATGGAAGGTAAAAAATTAGAAGCTTTAATGCTTTCTTTTATGAATGGTGAGTTCGATGTTTTGGTTTCTACAACTATTGTAGAAAGCGGATTAGATGTTACCAATGCGAATACCATTTTTATAAACAATGCGAATAATTTTGGATTGAGCGATTTACACCAAATGCGTGGCCGTGTTGGGCGAAGTAATAAAAAGGCCTTTTGTTACTTTATAACCCCACCCTACGAAGTAATGACTAATGATGCACGAAAGAGAATACAAGCCCTAGAGCAGTTTACAGAATTAGGAAGCGGATTTAATATAGCCATGAAAGATTTAGAAATTCGTGGTGCAGGTGATATTCTTGGAGGAGAACAAAGCGGCTTTATAAACGAAATAGGTTTTGATGCTTATCAAAAAATTCTTTCAGAAGCCATAAATGAGTTAAAAGAAAATGAATTTAAAGATTTATATGAAGAAGTAGAAGGCCCTGCAGAAAAGGTATATGTAAAAGAAACACAGATAGATTCTGATTTTGAGCTTCTATTCCCAGATGATTATATTAATAATATAACAGAACGCCTAACATTGTACACCAATTTAAATGCTCTTAAAGATGAAGAAGCTTTAGTGAAATATGAGAAAGAATTGGTGGATCGTTTTGGAGAATTGCCAACACCAGCTGTAGATTTATTAAATTCGGTACGGATAAAATGGATAGCCAATCAAATAGGACTAGAGAAAGTGGTAATGAAGCAAAAGAAACTCATAGGCTATTTTATTGCAGACCAACAATCCGATTTTTATCAAAGTCCAACTTTTACCCGAGTGCTTCAATTTGTACAAGCCCATACTAAGGTTTGTAAAATGAAAGAAAAACAAACAAGAAATGGACTGCGATTATTATTGGTTTTTGAAAACGTAAATACAGTAGAGAAGGCATTACGGGTTATGCAGCCTTTAAAATTTTAAGAAACTTTGGTTTTGGTACTGTTTTTGAAAGTCTATAAACACCAATTACATTCGGTTAGGAAAACATAATGGATATGAAAAAAATTATTCTTGGTTTAGTATTATTATTTAGTTGCGTAATTTTCGCACAAAACACCATTTCGGGAACCTTTAAGCCTGCCAAAGATTATAGTTGGTTAATTGCTTATCGGTTAAAACCAGGAACACAAGTTTATGTGGCAGATACGGCAATAAATAATGGGGCGTTTACTTTAAATATGCCAGCCAATTCTCCCGCAGGAACCTATAGACTGGTTTATGCTGTGCCTCAAGAAGAGTTTTATTTTGATGTGTTGTATAATGGCAAGGAAAATGTAGAATTATCTTTTACTACAGATAATGGAGTAGCTTTTATAAGCTCCAAAGAAAATATTCTTTTTACCTCTTACTTTAAGGAGTTAAATGATTTAGAGCGTCGAATTATTACGTATTATACGTCTGGGAATACTAACGTACGAGAATACAATGCAATTTTTAAGAATGTAAAAGCAGTCCAAACAAATTATGAAATAAAAACGAAAGGCTTAATAGCTGGGAAATTTATCAAAGGAAATCAACCCTATATTCCTTCTGGATACGAGACTATTCAGGACTATATATCAAACAAAAAGAAGAATTATTTTAATGGGTTAAATTTTACAAACACCACTTTGCAAGCATCTGGTTTTTTAACGGATAAGGTTGTTAATTACGTTTTTACGGCACTTCCGTTAGAGACAATTTCTCAGGAGGCTACAGAGAAAGAAATGCAAAATAATGTTCGTAAAGTAGATTATTATACACAAACTGTTTCTAAAGGATACAAACTTCATTTATATTATAATTTATGGTCACAGGCTGCAGCAAGTAAATTGAATAATTTATCCGATTTTATATATACAGACTATTTAAAAGTTCTGGCTGTAGAAGAAGGAAAGCAAGATATAATAGATGCTATAGAATTACATAATAGATTGCGCATATGGGCTATTGCTCCAGATATAAGTTGGGGGGAAAAGGGAGAAGAAAAAACACTAAGTACTTTGGAAGGGAGTACTAACTATGTTCTGGTATTTTGGAGTAGCACCTGTTCTCATTGCTTAAAAGAGCTGCCGGCGCTACATAAAGAGTTAAAAAAACACCCAAATATTAAAGTCGTAGCTGTTGGTATTGAAGATGCTGCTATGAATTGGAAAATTGAGATTGCAAAATTCCCGATTTTCGAGCATGCACTTGCTTTAGGGAAATGGCAGGGGAAATACGCAAAGTTATATGCTATAAACCAAACACCTTCCTATTTTATTTTAGATAAGGATAAACGTTTTATAGCAAAGCCAGAAGATGATAAAGCAGTAATAGAATTCCTTATTAATAATTAATTATAAGGTTTTTAAATCTTTGATGGTCTTAAAAGCTATGTCTACTTGTGCGTCATCAACCAAAATAGTAAACTCATTGGTGGTAGAAATTACCTCGTATAGAACAATACCTTCCCAGGCTAAGCGCTGAAAGATGAAATAGTATATGCCGGGAACCGAAACATTTTCAGCAGGTAATTTAACCGTTATAGAAGATAGATCTTGTGCTTTTTGAGTGCACTTTTCGCCAACAAATAGATTTTCAACAACACTATCCATTAAATTGCTTATCACAATATTAATTTCATTTACACCTCTAGACGAAGTGTAGAAAACATCTTGGTTAGTATTTATTTCTTCTAAGAGTTTGGCTTGTTGTCTTAAAATAGTATCCGAAGCTAAAAAGGTATAATCCGTTAAGGAAGAACGTACCGTAATTTCACCAATATTCTTTAGTACTTTAATTATCTTATGAGTAGCACGAAACTCTAAATCATCAGATAAGCGTTTAAGAGCCATAACAATCGCACCATTACGAACGTCTTTTCCTAGTTCGTCCTCAATCTCTGGTTTTACAATTCTAGAAAGAGAAGTTAGGTTTATAATTCCTTGTGCAAGAGCACTTTGCAGGAAGGGTTTTTTCTTAATGTATTGTTCTACTACGGAAGATATTGTTTTCATTGCATACGTTGTGTGTGCAAATATAACAAACTGTTACAAATAAAACAAATTGTCAGAAATGATAATATGCATTCTCTATATGATTTAAATCAAAAGTGTGTTTATTCTTAAGAATTGTAATCACATCGAACCGTACATCTACATCTAAATTTAAATCAGTAACATAATGATCTGCAGCTAATACTTGTAGCTGAATTTTCTTTTTAGTAATCGTGTCCGCAATATTTTCAATAAAGTCCGTACTCCTAGAACGTACTTCCACAATAGCCAAAATAGACCCTTTTTGGGCAATAATATCAACTTCGGCTTTTAGGTGCCTGTAATTTTTATATCTTATGGTATACCCTTTTTTAAGAAGATAATCCGCCGCAAGTTGTTCTCCTTTTTTTCCAAAATCGTTATGTGTCCCCATAAATTCAGGCTATTTTGTGCGTTTCATCGAAAATATAAGTCGTTCACCGTTTTTATAATGAAAACATTGTAAATTCGAAATTGTAACGAAAATAACGGTATAATAATACTATACCAAATTTCGTTGCGTTAAGATAGAGCCCCAACTCTAAGAACTAAAAATACTAATGCCTAAATCGCTATGGAATATTTCATTAATTGTAATACTTCTTCATTAGCTGTATATACTGTTCCATTGGATCAGCAAAAAGCAGCTCATTTATACCGGAGGCTAGGTTTCAGTGCCTCTGTGGATACCATTAATGCAGCTGTTAATCAAACAGCTAATACTTTGGTAGATTCTCTAGTAGATCAAGCTTTAAATGCCACAACAACCACGGCACCTTCTTGGGCAGATTGGAACAACAGTAACTATCCTGCCGATGATGACCAGGCTAGTCAGTTGAGAAGAACTCAAAGACAGGAATGGGGGTTAGCATATGCTAATGATATGCTTAATAATAATTTAAGAGACAGACTTAGTTTCTTTTGGAGCAATCATTTTGTTACGGAAATAGATGTTTACGATTGTAATTCTTTTTTATACCATTACGTAAATTGTTTACAAAGAAATGCGTTGGGAAACTTTAAGACCTTTGTAGAAGAGATTGGTCTAACAAGTGCCATGTTATATTACTTAGACGGTGTTTATAATAATGGAAACAATCCTAATGAAAATTATGGAAGAGAGTTACTAGAGCTTTTTACTTTAGGCGAAGGTAATGCGTATACAGAAGAGGATGTTATTGAAACCGCTAAAGCCCTTACGGGTTATGTAGAAAGAGGAGAGATAGGCTGCGAAGCTGTTCTGTTTGATGCAACAAAACATGATGCAGGTAGTAAAACGATATTCGGACAAACTGGAAATTGGAATTACCAAGATGTACACGATATTCTTTTTGCACAACGCCCCAATGAAATAGCTGGGTTTATATGTAGAAAATTATATGAGTTTTTTGTGCACCCAGATTCTAAAGACCAAGCGGGTAATGCACAAACCATAATTGATGGTATGGCAAGCACTTTTATTACTAATAATTTTGAAATTGCTCCAGTTTTGCGTCAACTATTCAAGAGCCAACATTTTTTCGATGATGACGCCATAGGTGTAATTATAAAGAGTCCTTTTGATATTTACTACAACTTATTTAAAGAAACGAATTTCACTACTACCGATACCAACATAAGTGAAGTTATTAATTATAGCTCTTTATTAGGACAAACGTTATTTGATCCTTTCGATGTTGCTGGTTGGCAAAGAGATAGGTCATGGATTAACACCAATTTTATGATTGGCCGTTGGTTAACCGTTGAATCTATTTTATTGGCATTTTACCAAAGCAATGAAGAACAATTTAGAGATTTTGGTGTTCAGGTTGCAGCGCCAAATGGTGCTACTACAAACGATCCAGCTGAAGTCGCTAGAGCCATTATTGATAAAATTTTACCAAAAGGCTTATTAACAACAGCGGATTACGATACCGCAATAGGTATTTTTAGAGATCCCTATGAAGATAATGGTGTTTATGAGGATAGTCCTGATCCCAGTAACTTTTCATGGAATATGATGTTGCCGAATGCGCATAACCAAGTATACCTACTATTACAACACCTTGGTAGACAACCTGAATTTCAACTAAAATAAAACCTACAACTATGTGTGATACTCACGATAATTCTCCTCACAAAGGCAAAGAGCATGACGGCCATAATGAAGAACATGCCACCTGGAGCCGCCGTTCGTTTTTACAAACATTAGGAATTGCAGGTTCTGGAAGCATGATGCTTGGTTCAAACATGTTAAGTGCATCTGCTCCGTCAAGATTAACAACAGCAGTAGCCGATGCCGAAACGGATAATATCTTAGTTTTAATTCGTCTTTCTGGCGGTAATGATGGTCTTAGTACCGTGATACCCATTAATCAGTATGATAGTTATGCCACAGCAAGACCTAACATATATATACCTGAAAGTAAAATTTTAAAGCTTACAGACGAGTATGGGGTTCCATCCTATATGAAATCTTTAGAGTCTATGTGGGGAGATGGTCAGTTTAAAGCCGTCCACGGTGTAGGTTATGAGGGGCAAAGTCTTTCCCATTTTACTGGTTCCGATATTTTTGCAAATACAGATTTAAGTACTACTGGTTTTAGTGGTACGGATACAGGATGGATGGGTAGACATTTTGAAAATTTGTATCCAGATTATCTTTCTGACTTTCCAGGAAGCAGACCAGAAGGTCCTGCAGCAATACAAATAGGGAGTTATGGTAATTTGGTATTCGAAGGAGAAGAAACCAATTATGCGTTTGTTACCAATAATGTAGATCAATTACAACAGATAGCGGAAACTGGAGTGCAATTCCCAGTAGATGAGGCTCTTTTTGATGATTGTATGTACGGAGATCAGTTACGATTTTTAAGAGGCGTTTCTAATGTTACCAACGAATATGCGGGTACCATCCACGAAGCTTATTTAAGAGGTGATAAACTACAGTGCGTGGAATATCAAGATAATTCTTTTGCAAGACAATTAGAGCTTTTAGCTAAGCTAATAAAAGGGAACTTAGGAACTAAAGTATATATGATTTCTATGGGAGGTTTTGATACCCACGGTAATCAACCTTTAGCGCACGAAAGGTTAATGACGAATCTTTCTGTAGCAGTTAATAATTTTTATGAAGATTTGGCCTGTACGCAACAAGATGAAAAAGTATTAAGTATGACTTTTTCTGAATTCGGAAGACGAATTTTTGAGAATGGTTCTAATGGTACTGATCACGGTAAGGCTGCTCCAACCCTTTTCTTTGGGTCTGGATTAAAAGGAAGTGCTTTTGTTGGGGAGCACCCCACTTTAGATAACCCAGATGGGAGAGGAAACTTAGAATATACTATGGATTTTAGAGATTTATATGGTACTGTCCTTGCGGAATGGTTATGTGTAGATCCAACAACGGTAAATGAGCACTTAAACCCTACGAACATAGCGGGTTATAATTATACCCCTGTAGATTTAGGTTTTCAATGCCATGCAGAGACCGTATTTCCAGATATTGCTATGAGTGATGGGGAGCCAACTTTGCCAACACAACCAGGACCAGACAGTGAGACCCCGTTCAGTCCAGAACTCTTAAATGCTATAATACATAAACCATTTTATCCAACGGATGAAACACCTCATATTTATATAGAAATGCCTTTTTCTGCTATTGTAGAAATTCAATTATATAATATAATGGGACAGAATGTGGGTACGGTGTATAGCGAAAGAATGTCAGAGGGATCCACAGAAATAAACATAAGAGAACGTATGCCTCAACATTTGGCTACGGGTAAATATATTTATAGAATTAATGTACAAAATAAGAAAATGAGCAAATCCGTAATGGTAGCTTAAAAATAACCCCACTATTTATTAAGCCTTCTTGTGTACTTTGTGCTAAGAAGGCTTTTTTGTTATTCTAAACGAGTTTAGATTTACTTTTTTTAGTAGAAAAGGTAAGTTCTTTTTTTACTCTATGGTCATTCTTTTTATACACTCGAGTAACCGAGTCTTCTAGCTTCTTATTTTTTTCTTCCTTTTTTATTTTTGCTAAATCTTCTGCAAGCGTAAACTTTTTTGGGTTTCCTATACTCATAGCATTATTTTTTGTAGGATATGTCTTATAAATAACTAAATATTTAAGGATTTCGTATAAATATTCGATAAGCTGCACACATAGGTCTTCTGTTATTATAGAATTTGAATTCATTTAATACCGAATGCTACGAACTAGGAGCAAAATCTGTATTTTTGTTTCTTAATTAATTTTATACATGTCTACAGAACTAAAAAAACCAGCCAGATATACTATTACAGCAGCATTGCCTTATACTAATGGGCCTATACACATAGGTCATTTAGCAGGGGTTTATGTGCCAGCAGATATTTATGCGCGCTATTTGCGTTTAACTAATAATGATGTGGCTTTTGTTTGTGGTAGTGATGAGCATGGTGTTGCCATTTCAATGAAGGCAAAAAAGGAAGGAATAACTCCAAAAGATGTAATTGATAAGTATAATGGGATTATAAAAAAATCCTTCCAGGATTTTGGAATTACCTTTGATAATTACTCTAGAACTTCTTCCGAGATTCATCATAAAACCGCATCCGATTTTTTTATAAAATTAAATGAACAAGGCGATTTTATTGAAGAAACCACAGCGCAATTGTACGATGAAGAGGCTAAGCAGTTTTTGGCAGATCGTTTTGTTGTAGGTACATGCCCAAAATGTGGAAACGAAGAAGCTTACGGAGATCAATGCGAAAATTGTGGTTCTACTTTAAATGCTACCGACTTAATTAATCCAAAATCTACTATAACAGGAGCAGTTCCTACTTTAAAAGAAACAAAACACTGGTTTTTGCCATTAGATAGACACGAAGCCTTTTTAAGGGAATGGATTTTAGAAGGTCATAAAAAAGATTGGAAACCTAATGTATACGGACAATGTAAATCTTGGATAGACGATGGTTTAAAACCAAGAGCAGTTACAAGAGATTTAGATTGGGGTATACCAGTACCTGTAGAAGGGGGAGAAGGTAAAGTTCTTTATGTTTGGTTTGATGCTCCTATTGGGTATATATCATCTACCAAAGAATGGGCAGCTCGTGAAGGTAAAGATTGGGAGCCATACTGGAAATCGGATGATACTAAAATGGTACACTTTATTGGGAAGGATAATATCGTTTTTCACTGTATTATATTCCCGGCAATACTAAAGGCACATGGCGGATATATTCTACCAGAAAACGTACCAGCAAATGAGTTTTTAAATTTAGAAGGGAATAAATTATCTACTTCTAAAAATTGGGCAGTTTGGTTGCATGAGTATTTAGAGGAGTTCCCAGATATGCAAGATGTGTTACGGTATACCTTAACAGCAAATGCGCCAGAAACAAAGGATAACGATTTTACTTGGAAAGATTTTCAGGCACGTAATAATAACGAATTAGTTGCCATTTTCGGGAACTTCGTAAACCGTGTGGCTGTATTAACACATAAATATTACAATGGGCAGGTGCCACCTGCAGGGAATTTTTCCAATGTGGATGAAGAAACCCTTGCGCAATTGAAAAAATATCCAGGAATAATTTCTAGTTCTATCGAAAGATACCGCTTCCGAGAAGCAGGGCAGGAACTTATGAATTTAGCACGTTTAGGGAATAAATACCTAGCAGATGAGGAACCTTGGAAAGTTATAAAGCAAGATGAAGAACGCGTAAAAACAGTAATGTATGTTGCGTTGCAAATAGCATCGGCTTTAGCGATACTTAGCGAACCATTTTTGCCATTTACATCTGCCAAATTAAAAGGAATCTTACAATTAGATGACATAGCATGGGAAGATGTAGCTCTGAAAGATGTGCTAATAGCACCAAAACATCAAATTAATAAAGCAGAATTGCTTTTTAGAAAGATAGAAGATAAAGAAGTGCAAATGCAATTAGATAAGTTAGAAGCCACTAAAAAAGCAAACGAAAACGCGAATAAAGAAGTTGTAGCGCAAAAAGACACCATTACTTTCGATGATTTTTCTAAGCTAGATATGCGTGTAGGGACTATTATAGAAGCAGAGAAAATGCCTAAAGCCAAAAAATTATTGGTATTAAAGGTAGATACAGGCTTAGATGTAAGGACTATCGTCTCTGGTATAGCAGAAAGCTTTAAACCAGAAGAAATAGTAGGTAAAAAAGTGACGGTATTAATTAACTTATCGCCAAGAGCTTTAAGAGGGGTAGAGAGCGAAGGAATGATATTAATGACAGAAAATGCAGATGGTAAACTAGTTTTTGTTAACCCAGATGAAGATGGGGTTTCTAACGGAGAGACTATCAATTAAATTTGTAATTTTATTAAAAAAAAGAAGAACATGTTATCAAAAAAAATAGAAGAAGCACTTAATAGTCAGATAAAAATAGAAGCAGAATCTTCCCAGATTTATTTAGCAATGGCTTGTTGGGCTGAGGTTAAGGGCTTAGAAGGGGTCGCGGGTTTTATGTATAAACAATCTCAAGAAGAGAGAGATCATATGTTAAAACTTATAAAATTTGTAAATGAACGTGGTGGGCATGCACAGATTTCAGAGTTAACTGCTCCTAATGTTACTTTTAATTCCTTTAAAGAAATGTTTGAAAAATTGTTAGAGCATGAGGTTTTTGTATCTAGTAGTATTAATGATTTAGTACATATTACTTTAGGAGAAAGGGACTATGCTACACATAATTTCTTGCAATGGTACGTTTCCGAGCAAATAGAAGAAGAGGCAGTAGCACGGAATATACTAGATAAAATAAATCTTATAGGTAATGATAAAGGAGGATTGTATTTGTTCGATAGAGATATAGAGCAATTAACGGTTACTTCCGCTTCAATGGACAGTCCTCAGTAGAAATAACTATTTTATTTAGATTAAATAAAAATAAGTATATTTACCCATCGCAAAGAGCAATTTGTTTTGGGTAAAAAAAAGAAGGAGAAAAAAGCATTAAAAAAATTATCTAAGTCGGTTTCTTTAGTGCCCGATAAGGTAAAAAATAAATGTTGTAAAAAGTATAAAAAATCAGAGAACAAGCGTTGTAAAAAATGCCCATGTTTCGATTTGCTAAAAAAAGTAGCTTAACCTTCTACAGCCTAATTTTTAATTCAATATTTTAATTTTACAAGATGAATACGTAGATGTAAAAAAGGCTATAAGGAATAATAGTTTTTTTAAAGTCTAAATTATTGGGTGATGCGTATATAAAAGAAAACGAATGAAACATTTACTAGTACTACTATTTTCGGTAAGTTTATTTTCCTGTGGAGGTTCTAAAACTGTACGAGTCTCTAAAAAAGTTATTAAAGGGAATTGGATGCTAAACCATGTGAATTACAGTGAGTCTGGAACATACAATGTTACACTTTTAAATGATGTGGAAAAAGTATGTTTTGAAGGAAGTACGTGGCAGTTTATACCAAATAATAACACAGGAATGTATGCTATAAATAATGTTAGCTGCGCTGTTGGTAATCGTAATTTTATTTTTACAATTAAAGAAATTAATCAAGCAACAGGCTTGTATAATTTTCTATTAAAACCTACAGATGAAAAAAATAAAAGCCAAAATAATGTTGGTTTTAGATTAAATCTTACCCAGTTAACAGAAACCAGTATGATCTGGGAGCAAACTTTAACTGTAGATGAAAAACCGTTTACAATTAGTATGGTTTTTGCTAAACAATAAATAAAAAATAACCCCTTATTTAAAATCTATGAAAATTAATAAAATACTAACCTTTGCATTAGCACTGGTAATCGTTATCAGTTTTACCAATTGTAAAACGGTGCAAAATGCAAATAACAAACAAAAAGGAGCTGTTATTGGAGCAACAGGGGGAGCTATTATAGGAGCAATATTAGGTAATAATATTGGCAAAGGCGGAAACGGAGAATTAGGAGCTATTATTGGCGGTGTTGTTGGTGGTGGAGCAGGTGTTCTTATTGGTAACAAAATGGACAAACAAGCCCAAAAAATAGAAGAAGAAATACCAGGAGCACGTGTGGAACGAGTAGACGACGGTATCGTAATTACTTTTGATGAAAATAGTGGTGTCTTTTTTGATACTAATAAGTATAATATTAATACAGCCTCACAAAATTCTTTAGATAAATTGGCAGGAGTCTTTAAGGAGTATCCAGATACAAATATTTTAGTGGTAGGGCATACGGATAGTGTAGGTGCTGAAGAGTATAACATGACCCTGTCTAAAAATAGAGCGGGTGCTGTAACTAGCTATCTTACCGGAAAAGGATTGCTTGCAGGTAGATTTACAACACAATGGTTTGGAGAAAACCAACCAACGAATGATAATAGTACTGCGGACGGAAGAGCAAAAAACAGAAGAGTAAATGTGGCAATATTGCCAAATGAGAAGATGATTAATGAGGCTAAAACACAATCTGGAGAAAACTAGAAAATTTTAGCTTATAAATTCGATATAATCAATCGAGTTAAATATATTAGAGACCTTATAAATAATTTTATAAGGTCTTTTTTATGATAAAATATATAAGAGCACGTACTCAGCTACCAGAAAAGAGTATCCAAAATACAGTGGAACTTTTAAATGAGGATTGTACTATCCCATTTATATCTAGATATAGAAAAGAACATACCGGGAATTTAGATGAGGTTCAGGTAGGAGAGATTGTAAAATTTAAAGAGCAATATGAAGCTTTAGGAAAACGCAAAAAATCCGTTTTAAAGGCGCTAGAAGAACAAGGCGTTTTAACGCAGGAATTACAAGCTAAAATTAATGCAGTAGTGGACCTTACCACTTTAGAGGATATTTATCTTCCGTATAAAAAGAGTAGAAAAACCAAAGCAGAAACTGCTCGCAAGAACGGGCTAGAGCCTCTAGCGAAAATTATCATGGCACAACGCAATGATGAAATAGAGTTTGCGGCCACCAAATTTTTAAATAATACCATACAAAACGAAGAAGAAGCTTTAGAAGGGGCTCGCCATATAATTGCAGAGTGGATAAATGAGCGATCGGATATTAGGAATCAAGTGCGGTATCAACTAGAAAAATTTGCGCAAATTGCCACCAAAGTAATTGCCGTAAAAAAAGAAGAAGAAAAAGCTCAAAAGTATAGGGATTATTTTGATTGGAGCGAGTCTTTAGGTCGTTGCCCATCGCATAGATTGTTGGCTATACTAAGGGCCGAGAGTGAAGGTTATATTAGAGTTAAAATTGAGATTGATGATGAAAGAGCTTTGTCGAAAATAGAAGATCGTATTATAAAAAGTAATAATGCATGTAGTGGCCAAATTTCGGTAGCCATAAAGGACGCTTACAAAAGATTGTTACTGCCATCCTTATCTAATGAAAGATTAAAGCTAGCAAAGGAAAAAGCAGATGAATCTGCGATTACTGTTTTTGCTAAAAATTTAAAGCAACTCCTTTTAGGGTCTCCATTAGGAGAAAAAAGAATTCTAGCTATTGATCCTGGTTTTAGAACGGGTTGTAAGGTAGTTTGCTTAAGTGCTCAGGGCTACTTAGAGCATAATGACACTATTTACCCACATGCGCCACAGAACGATAGTAGTGGAGCTATACATAAAATAAATTCGTTAGTAGATGCTTATGAAATAGAAGCTATTGCTATTGGTAATGGCACCGCTTCTAGAGAAACAGAGCAATTAATAAAAAGCATAGATTTTACAAATGCTATAGAAGTATTTGTAGTTAGTGAGGCAGGAGCATCTATTTACTCCGCATCTAAAATAGCGAGAGATGAATTTCCTAATTACGATGTCACTGTTAGGGGTGCAGTTTCTATTGGAAGAAGATTAGCAGATCCTCTAGCAGAATTGGTAAAGATTGATGCTAAATCAATTGGAGTAGGACAATACCAACACGATGTAGATCAAACTAAACTGCAAAAATCTTTAGACACGGTAGTGGGGAGCTGTGTAAATTATGTTGGTGTAAATATTAATACGGCAAGTAAATCATTACTTAGCTATGTTTCTGGAATTGGCCCCAAATTGGCAGAGAATATTGTGGCGCATAGAAATAAGAATGGCCCGTTTAAGAGTAGAGCGGCTATAAAAAAAGTGCCTCGTTTAGGGGGGAAGGCTTTTGAGCAGGGGGCGGCTTTTTTGCGCATTAAAAATGCAAAAAACCCCTTAGATGATTCTGCAATACACCCAGAAAGTTATTCCATTGCAGAAAAAATGGCAAAAGATAAGGGTGTTTCCATTGGGAGCCTTATTGGCAATAAAAAAGACTTAGAAAGTATTGTCTTGAATCAATATATAACCGATGCTATTGGTCTTCCAACCTTAAGAGATATTATTCAGGAATTAGAAAAACCTGGCTTAGATTTACGCGAAAAAGCGAAGGTCTTTACTTTTGATCAAAATATAAAATCTATTACAGATTTAAGTGAAGGACAGCTTTTGCCAGGGATAGTAAATAATATTACCAATTTTGGTTGTTTTGTAGATGTCGGTATTAAAGAGAGTGGACTAATTCATGTTTCTAATCTTTCCGATTCTTTTGTTAAGGATGTCAATGAGCATGTACGGTTACATCAACAAATTGTAGTGAAGGTTATGGAGGTAGATGTTAGTAGAAAACGTATTCAATTAGCATTACAGGAATAACAGCTATTTTAATTAGTATTTAATACAGGATATAATCACATGATAAAAAAAGTACTTCTTGGAATTTTTCTTTTATCCGCTCTGTTTGCAAAATCGCAACAAATAAAAACAGATTTAGAAGATAGTAGATGGCAAATGTTTACTTATGATTTTGGAAATATATTTAAAGGAGTTGGTTATTCTTATGCAAGACCGTTGCATTGGAAAGGAGATCAGTGGGCAACTGTAGGGTATACTTTGGCAGGGACAAGTTTACTTCATTTAGTAGATAAACCTGTTTCTGATTCTTTTATAGCTATAAAAGAGGATGTCCCAAAAGGAATTAGCGAGTATGGTTTTAATGTTGGTAGTCCAAGTAATAATTATTTAATTACTGGTGCAATATACGTAACAGGTTTAGCTTTAAAAGATGAAAAATTAAGGAGAACAGGGGTTTTATTAATAGCCTCTGCAACTTCAGCGGGTTTTTTGCAACAAGTGGTTAAATCGGTGGTGGGTAGAGCAAGACCATTAAGTGGAAAATCTAAAGATACGTTTAAGCCTTTTTGGGGAGGGAGTAAGAAGTATCATTCTTTTCCTTCGGGTCATGCTATTTTGGCTATGACAAATGCACACGCTATTGCAAAACAATTTAAAAATCCATGGGTAAAAACAGGAGTTTATACTTTAGGTTCTATTCCTGCAGTTTCTAGGTTGTGGGAGGGTAAGCATTGGTTATCCGATGTTGCTTTGGGAGTAGCAATAAGTATTTTTACCGTAGAATCCATAGATAGGTATTTAGATTCTCGGTATAACCAAAAGTATAACGAAGGCAGTAAAAAAATATCTTGGAACCTAAATTTTGCTCCAGGGCAGATAGGAGTCGTAGGAAGGTTTTAGTGAAGAAATATACTTTGTAAGTTTATTAATCGTTTTCATAAATAGAAAAGTAATCATAATTAAGAAGTGTTAAAATTTATACCTATGAAAAAAGTATTATTACTCGCAATGCTAGTTGTTTCTGGTGCTACACAAGCCCAAAAATTAAAAGAAATAGATGGTAGTCCAAAAGATTTAAAAGAGATTAAAAATTATGCTCTTGAGTTTGATTATTCTGACGTAAAAATTCCTAAATATGATTCGGAAGAGGATTTTTTAGCGGATAAAATGAAGAAAAGAGAAGAGAAAGAAGCAGGGGCAGGAGAAAAGTTTAAAGCATCTTGGTTTTCGGATAGAGAAGAACTTTATGAGCCTAAATTTATAGAGTCTTTTAATAAAAGATTTGAAGAGGAAGGAATTTCTGTAGGAAAAGATAATTCGGATGCTAAGTATACCATGAAAATTCATTCTAATAAAATATACGCAGGATACAATGTTGGTGTTGTAAGAAAAAATGCAGAAATAGATGTAACTATTAGCGTATATGAAACTAGCAATCCTGGGAACGTTTTATTCTCTGGGAAATTTTATAAAGTACAAGGTTATGGTGCTATGGGCTATGATTATAACTCTGGTTATAGAATATCAGAATGTTACGCTAAAGCAGCAAAATCATTTGCAGGGTTTCTTAAAAAGAAGGCTTTAAAATAAGAATATAAAATAAGCATAAAAAAAGGGAACCTTCAGTAAGGTTCCCTTTTTTTATGCTTTTTGTTCTGCAGTTTCCATATCAATTACTTTGGCAACTGTTTTTACCAAACGGTTATGGTTCTTTACAAACGGATTGGTTTGGTCCCAAACATAGCCAGCGAGTACTGCGCAGATTTGCTTTTTTATCTCAGGATTTTCGGGTCTATGAAAAAATATTTTCTGCAAATTACCAGTATACCACTCTTTTACATAAGTAGCAAAAACAGCAACCCCTTGTTTTATGTAGTCGTAGTACTCTTTCTCCCAATCGACCTGATTTCCTCTTAGTTCTTTAGCCGCTAATTTTGCTGCTAAAAGAGCAGATTCTGTTGCAAATGTTACTCCAGAAGAAAATACTGGATCTAAAAATTCTGCACTATTTCCTGTTAAGGCATATCCCTTACCATAAATTTGTTTTACAGATTTGGAATAATTTTTTATCATTTTAGGTTCAAAATCAAAACTTACATCTTCAAAGCGATTTTTGTAATACTTCGAGAGTTTTATTATTTGTTTTATTTTTTCTTCATTGGACCCTGTAAAAGACTCTAAATATTCGGTTGGACCAACAAGACCTATACTCGTGTGTCCGTTAGAAAAAGGAATAACCCACAGCCATGTTTCTTGACTTAAAACATCAAAAGTTATTAAAGTTCCTTCCTCTCCTTCTGGTCTATTCTTATCATTAACATGCGCAAATATGGAAGAATGTTTTGGTAAAGGCGAGGGTTTCTCTAAATCTAATAATCTCGGCAATACCCTGCCATATCCACTAGAGTCAATTATAAATTTAGCTGTAATTTTACTTGTATTCCCTTTACTATCTTCTATAGTAATTATAGACTTCTCTTTTTCGATATTAACATCAATCACTGCATGATCAAAAACGATATCAACTCCTCTCTCTATAAGCGTATCCGTTAGTACGGAATCAAAATCGGCTCTTGGTACTTGCCATGTCCAATCCCAGCCATCTCCATGTTTTTTTCCAAAATCGAAATTGCAAATCTCTTCACCTCTCATAAATCGTGCTCCAGATTTAATTTCAAATCCAAAATCTTTTAAAGGTTGTAATAAATCTACCTCTTCAAAGTGATCCATACAACGTGGCAGAAGACTTTCTCCTATTACAAATCGAGGAAATATACTCTTTTCTACAACTTTAACTTTAAAGCCACTATTATGTAAATATGAAGCTGCTACTGAGCCAGATGGTCCTGCCCCAATTATTAATACTTCAACATTTTCTTGATTCATCCTGCAATTAATATTAAATATTTAGTAAATATTATAAATTTGCATACCAAATTAGCTATTTTTATTTATAAATTGCCACTTGTTTAAGATAGATTCAACCATACATGCCAGAAATTAAAGGAAAGTTAGGAATAGAGGAGTTTTACAGCGTTATTTTTAAAAATGACCCAATAAAAATTGATAAAAAAGTAAAAGAGACTGTAGTAGAAAGTTTTGATTTTTTGAAAGAATTTTCTAAAAACAAAGTTATTTACGGGGTTAATACGGGTTTTGGCCCCATGGCACAATACAAAATAAAGGATTCAGAAAGAATTCAACTTCAATATAATTTAATTAGAAGTCATGCCTCAGGTTCAGGGAACCCTATAGCGCCGCAATATGTAAAGGCGGCAATGTTAGCAAGATTAAATACTTTAAGTCTAGGTAACTCTGGGGTGCATATATCGGTAATAGAATTAATGACTTCTTTAATAAATAAAGATATTACTCCGCTTATATATGAGCATGGAGGTGTTGGTGCTAGTGGAGATTTAGTGCAACTAGCTCATTTGGCGTTAGTTCTTATTGGTGAAGGAGAAGTATTTTATAAAGGAAAAAGAAGACCAACACAAGAGGTTTATAAAGAAGAGGGTCTAGCTCCTATTTCAGTAGAATTACGAGAAGGACTAGCACTTATAAATGGAACTTCTGTAATGACGGGTATAGGTATTGTAAATACAGTTTATACGCGTAGATTATTAGAATGGATGATAGCTTGTTCTTCTGCTATTAATGAAATTGTTGAGGCTTATGATGACCATTTGTCCGAAGAACTAAACCAGACTAAAAAGCATAAAGGGCAACGAGAGATTGCTCGATCTATGCGTAGTCATTTAAATGATAGTACGCTTACAAGAAAAAGAGAACATCATTTATATACTAATAATGATGATGTTTCTGTTTTTGAAGAAAAAGTACAAGAATATTACTCTATTCGTTGTGTACCACAAATATTAGGGCCGATTTTAGATACTTTAAACGGAGTAGAAAAAATACTTATAGAAGAGGTTAATTCTGCCAATGATAATCCTATTGTAGATGTAAAGAGAAAGCATGTTTATCATGGAGGAAATTTCCATGGAGATTATGTTTCTTTAGAAATGGATAAACTAAAAATAGTTGTTGCTAAAATGAGTATGCTTGCAGAAAGGCAATTAAATTATTTAATGAATTCTAAATTGAATGATATTTTACCTCCATTTGTTAACCTAGGAAAATTAGGTTTAAATTTTGGAATGCAAGGTGTTCAATTCACTGCGACATCTACAACAGCAGAGAACCAAATGCTATCTAACCCTATGTATGTGCATAGTATACCTAATAATAATGACAATCAAGACATTGTTAGTATGGGTACAAATGCGGCATTAATTACTAAAAAGGTAATTGAGAATGCTTTTGAAGTAATGGCAATAGAGTTAATAACAATAACACAAGCAATAGAATACTTAGGTGTTCAGGATAAAGTATCTTCTAAAACAAAAGAAGTTTACGACAAAATAAGAAAAATTGTTCCCCCGTTTAAAGAGGATTTAATTATGTATCCTTATGTTAATCAAGTAAAAGATTTTATTATTAACAACGAAAATTAAAACATTATGAAAAGGGGTTTTTTATTCATTTTAACTATTTTATTATCGGTCTCTTCCTTTTATGCGCAGGAACTTGCGTTGGTTAGAGAGAATGATTTATTTGGATATGTTGACAAATCTGGAGCATATGTAATTGAGCCTCAATTTGAAAAAGCAGCAAGTTTTTCGGGAGCCTTTGCGGCGGTAAGGAAAAATGATAAATGGGGCTATATTAATGCAAAAGGAGAATGGGTAATCCCTGCTGAATATGATAAGGTAAAGCGGTTTAATTCTGGGTACGCTTTAGTTTTTAGTAATGATGTATGGAAATACGTGGATGGAACAGGGAAGCAATTAGAAACTCCTGTGCCAGATAAGTATTATGATTTTAAGGATGGTGTAGCTTTATTTAAGAAAGGAGATAGAATAGGTTTGTTAGGAATAGACGGTAAACTTATATTAGAACCTAAATTTGCGGCAATAAAGAACTTTTGGGCGGGTCATGCTAAAGTTAAGGTTGGTGATTCTTGGGGGTTGATTAACCAAAAAGGAGACTTAGTAATACCAGCGGAGTATCAGGAAATGGGAAAATATAGTCCTAATGGAATATGGGGAAGAAAAGGAGAGGATTTTGGAATTTTTGCCGATGGTAAATTACAAGTTGTTTCTGGAGCAACTAAAATAGCAAATTTTCATTCTTCATCGAAGCTAACTTATGCTAGAAGAGGAAAAAAATGGGGTTTTGTTAATGTAAAAGGAGAGTGGGTTATTCAGCCAACTTTTGATAAAACAAAAGCCTTTGTTAATGGATTTGCTCCGGTTTTAAAAAACAAAAAATGGGGCTATATTAACGAGAAAGGAGAAGAAGTAATCCCTTTTGATTATAGAGATGCTGAAATTTTTGGAGATAAAGGACTGGCTCCTGTAAGAGATAAAAAATGGGGATTTGTAAATGAATCAGGAACCTTAGTAATTCCTATGGAATATGATATTTCTGGAGGATTTTCATTTGTAATGTCTGGATTTAAAAAAGGTTTTATTGATGGTTTGGCTAAAGTTAAATCAAAAAAAGGCTGGGGTTTTATTAATGAAAAAGGAGAAGTTCTAGCAGGTAAATGGTTTCAGAACGCTGAAAATTTTGTCGACACCAATAAATAATTTAGAAAGCATATCAAATAAATGAAGGAGAAAATTACACCTAAAAAGTATGCCCTTGTTACAGGTGGCTCTCGAGGAATAGGAAAAGCCATATGTATCCAATTAGCAAAAGATTCGGATTATAAAATTCTTATAAATTATAATAGCAATGAAGAGGCGGCTAAAGAAACGCTGAAGGAAGTTGAAAATGTAGGCGGCTCGGGAGAAATTATTCAATTTAACGTTGGAAATTTAGAAGAGGTAAGAGCAAAATTAGACGCTTGGCAAGAAGCAAATGAGAATGTTCTTATCGAAGCAATAGTAAATAATGCTGGAATAACTAAGGACGGTTTATTCATGTGGATGAAACCAGAGGATTGGTCTAGTGTTATTAATACAAGTTTAAACGGCTTTTTTAATGTTACCAACCATCTTATTCAAAAATTATTAGTGAATAAATATGGAAGGATTGTTAATATGGTTTCCGTATCTGGACTTAAAGGAACTCCTGGGCAAACCAATTATTCTGCAGCAAAAGGAGCAATTATAGCTGCAACTAAGGCTTTAGCGCAAGAAGTTGCTAAAAGAAACGTTACAGTAAATGCTGTTGCTCCAGGTTTTATCAAAACAGATATGACCGGAGAGCTTAATGAAAAGGAGTTAAAAAAAATGATTCCAGCCAATAGGTTTGGAGAGCCCCAAGAAGTAGCAGATTTAGTTTCGTTTTTAATTTCTAAAAAAGCTTCCTATATTACAGGAGAAGTAGTAAATATAAATGGAGGCATATACTCTTAAAAGAGTTTGTAGATAATGAGAAGAGTAGTAATAACAGGAATGGGTATTTATTCTTGTATAGGTAAAAATCTGGAGGAGGTAAAAACTTCCTTATATGAGGGCAAATCTGGAATCGTTTTTGATCAAGAAAGGAAAGATTTAGGGTATAGGTCTAGTTTAACAGGGGCAGTAGATCCGCCAGTCCTTAAAAGCGTTCTTTCTAGGCGGCAACGTATTAGTCTTGGGCAAGAAGGTACCTATGCCTATGCTGCAACTGCAGAAGCTCTGGCTAATGCTAGAATTTCACAAGAATTTTTAGATGCAAATGAAGTAGGAGTTATTTATGGTAACGACAGTACTGCAAAATCCGTTATAGAATCTATGGATACGGTAAGAGAGAAGAAAGATACTACTCTTGTTGGTTCGGGTGCTATTTTTAAAGCAATGAACTCTACTATAACAATGAACCTTTCTACTATATTTAAATTGAAGGGTATTAATTTTACAATAAGCGCAGCCTGCGCTAGTGGTTCGCATGCAATTGGTATGGCGTACCATTTAATAAAGAGTGGAATGCAAGATTGTATCATTTCTGGTGGCGCCCAAGAGATTAACCCTCTTGCGATGGCTAGTTTTGATGGTCTTGGTGTATTTGCTATAAATGACGAAAACCCAGAAAAAGCGTCACGTCCTTTTGATAAAGACAGGAGCGGACTTGTGCCAAGTGGTGGTGGAGCTACAGTAATATTAGAGAGTTATGAATCTGCAGTAAAAAGAGGAGCTCCAATTTTAGCCGAAGTTGTAGGGTATGGATTTTCATCTAATGGCGGGCATATATCAACACCAAATGTAGATGGACCGGCAAGAGCAATGAAAAAAGCTCTAGAAGATGCTAAAATGGATGCTTCACAAATAGATTATGTCAACGCTCATGCAACATCTACTCCTGTAGGAGACGCTAATGAGGCAAAGGCAATTCACGAAGTTTTTGGGGAGCACCGTCCTTGTGTTAGCTCTACAAAGTCAATGACAGGCCATGAATGTTGGATGGCAGGTGCGAGTGAGGTAATTTACTCCATGCTTATGATGCAAAACTCATTTGTTGCTCCAAACATAAATTTAGAAAATACAGATGAAGACTCCGCTAAATTAAATTTAGTAACCAAAACCATAAATAAAAAAATTGATGTATTTTTATCCAATTCTTTTGGGTTTGGAGGAACTAACTCTGCTTTGGTAATAAAAACAATATAATACATGAATAAAGAAGTTATCATTGAAAAGATAAACGACTTTCTTATAGACGAATTTGAGGTAGAGCAAGAGGATATTCATCCAGAGGCCAATCTTAAAGATACTTTAGAATTAGATAGCTTAGATTTTGTAGACCTTGTGGTTGCTGTTGAATCTAATTTTGGAGTAAAACTAGTTGGTGAAGACTTTATCAACGTTACTACGTTACAACATTTTTACAACCTTATTGAGCAAAAATTAGGATAACCTTGCAATGGCAAAAAAGTGGGAGGGAAAATCTAAAGGAACCGTTTTAGGGTATAAAATATTTGTTTTTTTTATAAAGTTCTTAGGGCTGTCATCAGCATATTTTATATTAAACTTTGTTGTTCTTTATTATTTTTTCTTTTCAAAAAAGGGAACCCTTGCTAGTTACGATTATTTTAAAAACCGTCTAAAATATTCCAAACTAAAAAGCGTAAGAAGTATTCTTAAAAACACCTATGTTTTTGGGCAAACAATTATAGATAAGATAGCTATTTCTAGTGGGTTAAGAGATAAGTTTACGTATGCCTTTAATGGCGAAGAGAACATAACAGATCTTCTAAGAAAAAAACAAGGAGGTATATTAATTAGTGCCCATGTAGGTAATTTTGAAATTGCAGATTTCTTTTTTGATGAAATAGATCACGCCTCACAGATTCACCTTGTAACTACAGATAGTGAGCATGAACAGATAAAATCTTATTTAGAAAGTGTTACAAGAAAATCCAAGATCAAGTTTATATTGGTTAATGAAGATTTAAGACACATTTTTGAGATAAAAGCAGCATTAGATAAGGGAGGCTTAGTTTGTTTTACTGGGGATCGTTATTTTGAAGGAAATAAAACGTTAACACAGAAATTATTAGGAGAAGAAGCAGAGTTTCCTGCCGGGCCATTTTTAATGGCTTCTAGGTTAAATGTTCCTGTCCTTTTTGTTTACGTAATGAAAGAAACGAATAAGCACTATCATTTATATGCCAGAAGAGCTAAGGCTAAGAATAGAGATGCACAAGGGTTGTTGCAGGAGTATACGGAGAGTGTGGAGTGGATGTTGGGGAAATACCCATTGCAGTGGTTTAATTATTTTAAATTTTGGAACCCTAAAGAAGTAGAATGAAAGAAGTACTAGTTATACATTATTCTCAGACAGGGCAGTTGACAACTATCCTCGAAAATATGGTTGCACCAATTTCTAAGGAAAGTGTCCATGTTACCTATTATGAAATAAAGCCTATAAAACCTTTTGAATTTCCTTGGGGAAAGGATAGTTTTTATGACGTTTTTCCGGAGACTTTTTTGCAAATACCTTCAGAAGTAGAGACGCCTCCGGAAGAGATTTTAAACAAAGATTATGATTTGGTAATTTTAGGATATCAAGTTTGGTTTTTAACACCTTCCGTACCGATTAATTCTTTTTTAAAATCTAATGCAGCCAAAAAACTTTTGAACAACACGCCTGTTGTTACTGTTGTTGCATGTAGAAATATGTGGTTACAGGCACAGGAAAAAGTAAAGAGACTTTTGGTAGATGCAGATGCTAATTTAGTTGGGCATCTTGCATTTGTAGACAAACATATTAACCATATTAGTGTTGTTACCATTGAATATTGGATGCTTTCGGGTAAGAAAGATCGCTATCTAGGTATTTTTCCAAAACCAGGCGTGTCTGATAAAGATATTGCGGAAGCGTACAAATATGCGCCACCAATTAAAGAGGCTGTTTTGAAAAATGATTTTTCAACTTTACAAGAAACATTTATAAAACTTGGAGGTGTTATTGTAAACCCTTATTTGGTGATGACGGACAAGAGAGGGAATGTTATCTTTTCTAAATGGGCAAACCATATTATAAAAAAAGGCAAGCCAGGAGAGGCTAAAAGGTTGAAAACCATTAAAGCTTTTAAGTATTACTTATTATTTGCAATTTGGGTCATTGCGCCAATAGTTTTTATTGTATTTTTGTTCACTTATTTGCCTACAAGCCTTAAAAGAAAGAGAGAAAGAGAATATTTTTCTTCAGTTTATTTAAAGGAAAATTCATGAAAGAAGTATATATAACAAGAATATCTAAATTTTTACCCAATAAACCAGTTGACAATGATCAAATGGAAGAAAAGCTTGGGATGATTGGTGGAAAAACATCAAAAGCAAGGCGTATTGTTTTGCGAAATAATAAAATTAAAACTAGATATTACGCCATTAATGAAGAAGGACAGATAACACATAATAATGCGCAGCTAACAAAAGAGGCTGTGGAAAATTTATGTGATGCTAATTTTACCACAAAAGACATTCAGTTGTTATCTTGTGGTACATCTAGTCCTGATCAAATTTTGCCTTCTCATACAGCTATGGTACATGGTTTTTTAAAGAATGGTAATATGGAGATTAATTCTCCTTCTGGCGCTTGCTGCTCAGGAATGAATGCTTTAAAGTTTGGCTTTCTTTCTATAAAAACTGGTCAAGTAGAAAATGCTGTTTGTGCTGGTTCAGAAAGAACTTCTAGCTGGATGCGTGCAGATGTTTTTGAAGATGAAATAAACCAACTTAAAGAATTAGAAGATAGCCCTATTTTGGCTTTTAATAAAGATTTTTTAAGATGGATGTTGTCAGATGGTGCTGGCGCGGTATTGTTAGAAAGTGAGCCTAAAGGAAATACTCCATTGAAAGTTGAATGGATGGAAGGTTACTCTTATGCACATGAAATAGAAGCGTGTATGTATGCTGGAGCAGATAAGCTAGAAGATGGCAATCTAAAGCCATGGAGCGAATTTCCAGCTAAAGAATGGGGTAAAATATCTTTATTCGCCATGAAACAAGATACCCGATTACTAGGTGAAAATATCTTAGTAAAAGGGGTAGATAGTTTAAAACAAGCTTTTGAAAAACATAATATTGGCCCCGATGATGTAGATTACTATTTACCTCATATTTCGTCTTATTATTTTAAGCAAGGATTATATGACGAGCTGAAACTTCAAGGGGTAGAAATACCATGGGAAAAATGGTTCTTAAATTTGGAGAGTGTAGGTAATGTAGGAGCGGCTTCTATATATGTAATGTTAGAAGAGTTAGTTGTTTCTGGAAAGCTTAAAAAAGGAGATAGAATACTTCTTCATGTTCCAGAGAGCGCTCGTTTTTCATATACGTATGCTTATTTAACTGTATGCTAAATGAATTTAGTAGAGCAGCCAATTACAGATGAAAGTTTTATTCAAAACTTAATTCCGCAAAAATGGCCATTTGTAATGGTCGATAAGTTGTTTTATTTTTCCAATGAAAAAATAGTTTCTGGTTTTGCTATTAAACCTAATGATTTATTCACGGATAATAATTATTTTCAAGGTCCTGGGTTAATAGAAAATATGGCTCAGACAGTTGCTTTGCACACTGGATATTCTTATTTTCTTAAAAATAAAGAGGCTCCTACTGGTTATATTGGTTCTATAAAAAAAGCCGAAATTTTTAACCTTCCAAAAGTACATAGTGAACTTAAAACAACAGTTGTAATTTTACATGATATAATGGGCGTAACATTGGTCAAAGTAGAGGTTCAGTGCGAAGGAAAAATAGTCGCAACTAGTGAAATGAAAACCGTATTAGCTAAATAAAAAATAATTGAGCAAGAAGAAGATTGGGATTAAAAACTTTCTACCTCATAGGGACCCAATGCTCATGGTGTCCTATATTACTTCTATAGACGATACTTCGGCAACAGGAGAATTTCATATAACTAACGATTGTGTTTTTGTAAAAGATAGTTGGTTGCAAGAGCCCGGTCTTATTGAGAATGCTGCACAGGTTAGTTCAGCGGTTGTAGGTCAAAGTTTTTTTGAAAAAGGGGATTTAGAAGGTAATAGTAATAATATTACAGGCTACATAAGTGCTATAAAAAAAGTAACTATAGAGAAACTTCCAAAAGTTGGAGATGTAATTGTTACAAAAACCAAATTAGTTTCCCGATTCGATACCGAAGGAGTTAGTATTTGCACCATTGAAGGTGCTATTTTTAATAATGATGAATTAATTGTAGCTTGTACTCTTAACTTTCTAATTCACGAAATATAGAGATGAAGAAAAACGAAGTGCCTCAGGATAAGAGTAATCTAGAGACAGCTAATATTAAGGATATGTATTATGCTGTGGATGAAAACGGGGAATATACTACAGAGTTAAGTACAGGATGGAGCCCCAAAACAATTGCGTTGGATAACGCCATAAAGGATATTGAAGAAAGAACAGAAATTGCCAGGCAAAAAGTTTTAAATAATAGTACAAGTCCTATAGAATACTACATGGAACTTCATAAAATGGATATAGGTATTTTAGCGAGTTATGTAGGTATATGGACATGGCGAGTTAAGAGACATTTTAAACCTTCTGTTTTTAAAAAATTAAATGCAAAAACTATTCAAAAATATGCGGATGTTTTTGATGTTTCTGTAGAACAATTAAGGCATATTGATAAATAAAATCCATGGAAGTAAATTTTACTCATAAACAATCTGCTCATTGTGAAAACGGAGTAGTATCAAACCTAATGCGCTTTAATGGTTTTGAGATAAGTGAACCTATGGTTTTTGGCATAGGCTCTGGCTTACTTTTTAGTTATCTCCCTTTTTTAAAAGTAAACCATGCACCAGTAGTTACTTATAGAGTAATGCCTGGGGTTATTTTTAATCGTTTTGCGAAACGTGTTGGTGTAAAAGTGAAAAGAGAGAAGTTTAGTAGTCCAGAGAAGGCGCAAGCTAGATTAGATGAAAATTTAAAAAATAATAACCCCGTTGGTTTGCAGGTTGGGGTATATAATTTAGGGTATTTTCCAGAAGAATATCGTTTTCATTTTAATGCCCATAACATGGTTGTCTATGGGAAAAAAGAGGGAGCTTATTTAATAAGTGATCCTGTTATGGAAGATGTTACCTCATTAACAGAAAAAGAATTAGAAAAAGTTCGTTTTGCTAAAGGAGCGTTTGCTCCTAAGGGCCATATATATTACCCTGTTGAATTTCCAGAAGAGTTAGAATTAAAAAGAGCGATAGTAAAAGGGATTAAACATACCTGTAAAGATATGACAGCTCCTATTCCACTCGTTGGCGTAAAAGCTATTCGTAAAATAGCCAAATTAATTCGTAAGTGGCCAATTAAAAAAGGGGTTAAAACCGCCAATCATTATCTTGGTCAGATTGTTCGTATGCAAGAAGAAATTGGCACTGGCGGAGGTGGTTTTAGATATATTTATGGTGCTTTTTTACAGGAAGCTAGTAAAATATTAAATAACGATGAGCTAATAGTCTTATCAAAGGAAATTACACAAATTGGAGATTTATGGCGCGATTTTGCCGTAGATGCATCGCGAATATATAAAAATCGTAGTGCTACTGAGGATGGTTACAACAAAGTGGCAGATCAATTGGCGGCAATTGCAGATAAAGAAGAAGCCTTTTTTAAAAAATTAAAGAAAGCTGTCTAATTAAGTTGAAGCATGATAACCATTAATCAATTGTCTAAGAAATATAAAGGCGCTGAAAATTACGCAGTATCGAATATAGATTTGGTTATAGATGATCAAGAAATTTTTGGACTTCTAGGGCCTAATGGAGCGGGTAAAACCACTTTAATTTCTATGCTTAGTTCTTTAATTAAGCCTACAGAAGGCTCTTTTTCAATAAATGAACTTACGTATAAGAAAGATAAAAATAAGCTGAAGCAAATTATAGGTATTGTTCCCCAAGAATATGCTTTATACCCTTCGTTAACCGCTTATGAAAATCTTCTTTATTTGGGAAGTATGTATGGGCTTAAAGGAAGTAAGCTTAAATCTTTAATAAAGAAGCATATAGAGATTTTAGGTCTTACGGATTTTTTAGATAAAAAAATTCTTCATTTTTCTGGAGGAATGAAAAGAAGAGTTAATCTAATAGGGAGTATTCTACACGAGCCAAAATATTTATTTCTAGACGAACCCACTGTAGGAGTAGACGTGCAATCTAAGAACGTCATAATAAACCATCTAAAACAATTAAATGCAAACGGTACAACTATAATATATACATCGCATCATTTGAATGAAGCCGAGCATTTTTGCACCAGAGTAGGTATTATAGATCACGGAAAACTTGTTTGTAAAGGGAGGCCTTCAGAATTAATTTTGCAACAAGACGGCGCTCGTAATTTAGAGGAAGTTTTTATAGCACAGACAGGAAAAGAACTTAGGGATTATGTATAAACTTTGGGTTTCAACATACAAAGAATTCTTACTTCTTATAAGAGATATAGGGGGCTTGGCTATTCTTTTTATTATGCCGTTAGTCTTGTTAATAACAATTACTCTAATTCAAAATAACACATTTAAAACACTTAAGGATTCAAAAATCCCTATTCTTCTTGTTGATAATGATCAGGGAAGCGTTTCGGAACAGATAAATAATGGACTTACTAGTACGAATGCTTTTGAGGTTATAAAAAAATCTTCAGAACAAGAGGCTAAGGAGCTAGTTTTTAAGGGCGTTTATCAATTAGCAATTGTCATTCCAGAGAATTTATCCTTGGATTTAGAATTAAAAGTAACCGAAAATGTAGATGGCATTCTGGCAAAATTTGGGCTGGAAGAAGAATTAGATTCTAATGTTCCAAAGGCTGTTAAAAAGAAAGAGGTTAGGCTTTATTTTGACCCCGCTACGCAGCAATCCTTTAAGAGTTCTGTTAAAAATGGGATTGATAAAGTAATTTCTGGTATAGAAATTCAAAGTATATACAAGGCCTTTGAAGCGCAATTAACAGAGGAGTCTAGTGAGGAGCCAATTTTCGCTACCGATAGTTTTATTTCGTTTAAAGAAATAGTTCCAGAGAGTGCGCAAAATGCAATACCTAATGCTAGTCAGCATAACATTCCGGCATGGGCACTATTTGCTATTTTCTTTATTATACTTCCTCTTTCAATTAACATGGTAAAGGAAAAGTCACAAGGTACTTTTGTTCGGTTACGAACAAATCCTGTTTCTTACGCTACAGTGTTAGGAGGTAAGACAATAGTATATTTAGGGGTTTGTTTAACTCAGTTTATACTTATGCTATTGGTGGGGCTGTATTTATTTCCTATTATATCTCTTCCAGAAATTGATGTTACAGGAAAACTCCCAATGCTATTAGTTGTGGCTTCTTTTGCAGGTCTTGCAGCAATTGGTTTAGGCCTTTTGCTTGGGACAGTTTTTAAAACACATGAGCAATCTGCTCCTTTTGGAGCCACTTTGGTGGTTATTCTTGCGGCATTAGGCGGAGTTTGGGTTCCTGTTTTTGCAATGCCCAATTTTATGCAAGTTCTCTCCAATGTATCCCCAATGAATTGGGGTTTAAATGCATTTTATGACGTTTTTTTAAGAAATGTAGGTTTTGTTGAAATTATTCCAGAAATTACACTCTTGTTTTTATTTTTTATAATCACCACAACGATAGCTATACTTTATAATGAGAAAAAAAATGCCGTCTAAACCTTCTAAAGAAATTCACTTTACTAGCGAAATTCGTGTACGTTTTGTAGAAACGGACCCTTTAGGGATTGTATGGCATGGTAATTATATACAGTATTTTGAAGATGGAAGAGAGGCTTTTGGAAGACACCATGGTATTTCTTATTTAGATCAGAAAGATTATAATTTTTCAACGCCAATAGTAAAATCTAGCAGCGAACATAAATTACCATTGCGTTATGGAGATGTTGCTACGGTTAAAACAACGTATGTAGATTCTCCAGCAGCTAAAATGATGTTTAAGTATGAAATATTTAACCCAGCAGGAGAAATTGTTTGTAGAGGAGAAACGGTTCAGGTTTTTGTAGAATTAGGAGGTGAACTATCATTAACAATTCCAGATTTTTTTATGAAGTGGAAAAGAAAAGTAGGTTTGTTAGATGAGTAGAATTTACCTTTCACATAATAATATAATTTCTTCCTATGGTTTTAATAGCAGCAGTGCTGTTGAAAAAATTAAGAATGAGATTTCAAGTTTAAAACTAGTAGAGGAAGAAAATTTAATGCCGAAACCTTTTTATTCTTCCATGGTGGATAAAAGAGATTTGGTTGAAGAATTTAAAAGTTTAAAGACAAAAAAAGAATTTACTGCTCTAGAGCAGATGATGATACTTTCTTTAAGTAAAGTCATTGTGGCTAGCAATTCTGTAATTACAAATCGGTCGGGATTAATTGTTTCTACAACCAAAGGAAATATTGACGCTTTAGAATTAGACTCTCCGTTTAAAGAAGAGAAAGCATACTTATCCGAATTGGGTAAGGCAATTAAGAATTTTTTTGGATTTTCAATGGAGCCTTTGGTTTTATCTAATGCTTGTGTTTCTGGCGTTTTAGCTACATCAGTAGCTAAAAGATTGATAAATCAAGATTTATTTGATGATGTTTTCATTGTAAGCGGCGATTTGGTTACCAAGTTTATTCTTTCTGGCTTCAATTCTTTTCAAGCCATGAGTACCGAGCCATGTAAACCATTTAGCAAAAGTAGAACAGGGATTAATATTGGGGAGGTTATTGCTAGTATTTTGGTTACTAAAGCAAGTGCTAACCTAGCAGAAGAAGCTGTAGAAATTTTAGGAGATGGCACTGCAAATGATGCTAATCATATTTCAGGACCATCAAGAACTGGCGAAGGTTTAGTTCGGAGTGTAAATTCGGCGCTAAAGGAAGCAGATATTCTCCCTTCGGATATCGACTATATTTCTGCTCATGGAACAGCAACCATTTTTAATGATGAAATGGAAGCTATAGCGTTTAATAGGCTAAAGATGAGCAAAATACCGCTCAACAGCCTCAAAGGTTATTTTGGGCATACTCTAGGCGCATCGGGCTTATTAGAAACTATAGTCGGTATGCATTCTGTACATCAGAACATGCTTTTTGCTTCCTTAGGTTTTGACGAAATAGGAGTTAGTAAACCACTAAACATTATAAAAAAAGCCACCAAAAAAAATCTTAATATTTTTCTAAAAACGGCTTCTGGTTTTGGGGGTTGTAATACTGCCGCAATTTTCAAAAAAGTATAACACTAATTATTCAAAAATAAATAAATGCCACAAAAACACATAAAAGCAATTGATGCATTAGAGGAAGCCCAGAAAATTGCTATGGCACCATTTGTATTTCAAACATCTGTATCCCTTCAAAAACTTGGAGTTCTAGATTATATCTTTGAAAAAAACAAAGCAGGAGGGACTACTATTAAGGAAATATCTAAAGACTTAAAAGTTAGTGAATATGGTTTAGGTGTTTTGCTAGAAATGGCAGAGAGCTCGGATATTGTATATGTAAATGAAGAGGAGAAATATGAGCTAACTAAAGTTGGGTACTTCTTGGCATTTAATGAGACGGCTCGGGTTAATATGAATTTCACTAATGATGTGTGTTTTAAAGGATTGTATCATTTAAACGATTCTATAAAGACAGGAAAACCTTCTGGTTTAAAAGAGTTAGGTAAATGGGATACGATTTATGAAGGACTATCTCAACTTCCTGAAGAAATTAGAAAATCATGGTTCGATTTTGATCATCATTATTCAGATGGTGCATTTGAAGAAGCTTTAAAAGTGCTTTTTAGAAATAATCCAAAGCAAATTTTTGATATTGGAGGAAATACAGGGAAATGCGCAATACTTTGTTGTAATTATAATAAAGATGTTAAAGTTAAAATTTATGATTTGCCAGGGCAACTTAATGTTGCACTAAACAATGCAAAGAAAAATAATTTAGACCATAGAATCTCGGGACAAGAGATTGATTGGCTTGCGGATAATCCAAAAATAGATAAAGGAGCAGATGCTATTTGGATGAGTCAATTTCTAGATTGTTTTTCTGAAGATGAAATTGTAAAAATATTATCTACTTGTGTAGAAGGAATGGATGAGAATACGGAGTTACTCATTATGGAAACTTTTACAGATAGACAAAGATTTGATAATGCTAAATTTATTTTAGAAGCAACCTCATTGTATTTTACCGTATTGGCTAATGGTAACAGTAAAATGTATAAAGCAGAGGTTATGATTAGATTGGCAGAAAAAGCTGGTTTATATATTAAAGAAGACATTGCAATAGGAGAATACCACACCATATTAGTTTGTAAAAAAAGACAAGTATAATTGAATTCTAAAACTTTTATAAAGAGCTATTGCCATATAAAAAACAATGCCGTTTCCTTAAATGGAACATTGTTGTATCATGGTGAGAAAGAAGAATTTTTTTCAGATTTTATAAAATCGGCTTATAAAAATTTAGACACAAATTATGCTAAATTTTTTAAGATGGATAACTTGAGTAAGTTGGCATTTTTAGGAGCAGATGTTTTGTTGAAACATGAAAATGTTCAGCCAGAAAAACAGGAGAATATTGCTCTTGTTTTTTCTAACAATGCATCTAGCTTAGATACAGATAGAAAATACCAGGAATCAATAGAAGATAAGGAAAGCTTCTATCCAAGTCCTGCTGTATTTGTTTATACCTTGCCTAATATTTGTATGGGCGAAATTAGTATTAAACATAAACTGTATTCTGAAAATAGTTTCTTTATCTTTGAAGACTTTAATCCAGAATATCTGCATGCATATAGCTCTGGTTTAATGGAAGAAAATAAAGCGGAAAAAGTTTTGTGTGGTTGGGTAAATATAGATAAAGAAGATTATACAGCTTTTCTATACCTAGTTACAAAAGAAGAAGGATCAATTTCCCATACAATAAAAGAAATAAATAGTAGATTTTGAACATTATGGTAGCATTAAAAGACGAGTTAAAAAATAAAATTATTGAACAACTAAACTTGGAAGATGTTTCAGTTGATGAAATTGCAGACAACGACCCTTTATTTGGAGAAGGTTTAGGTTTAGATTCCATTGATGCTTTAGAGCTTATTGTAATGTTAGATAAGGATTACGGAATTAAATTGTCGGACCCTAAAGAAGGGAAAAAGATTTTTGAATCTATAGAGACAATGGCAACTTATATTACGGAAAACAGCCCTAAATAGGTTTCTTGTTTATATAAAAAGGATTGTGTTTTATTATTTTTTTTGATAATCTATGGAAAAAGGAGTTGCAATAACCGGAATGGGAATTATTTCTGCAATTGGGAACAATGTGGAAGAAAATTACAATTCCTTAATTTCTTGCAACAAAGGAATTTCTAGAATTTCTAAAATAGATACTATTCATAAAGATGCTATTATGGTTGGTGAGATTAATTTCACAAATCAAGAGCTAGAAGAACAATTGGGATTATCGCCAGATAACAATTATTCTAGAACAGCTCTATTAGGAGTAGTAGCGGCTAAGCAAGCAATAGAAGATGCTGGTATTATAGATATTTCTGAACATAAAACAGGTTTAATTTCTGCAACTAGCGTTGGAGGAATGGATATGACAGAAAAATTTTATTACGATTATTTAGAAACTAGCGAGCATAGAAAATACATAAAAGGACATCATGCAGGTGATTCTACTCAAAAAATCGCTGAGGAATTAGGGATACAAGAGAGTTTGGTAACGACCATTAGTACAGCCTGCTCTTCTGCAGCAAATGCTATTATGTACGGAGCCAGACTTATAAAATCTGGAAAGCTAGATCGTGTTGTAGTTGGTGGAATGGATTGCTTGTCTAAATTTACCATTAATGGTTTTAAAACCTTAATGATATTATCAGACACCCATAACACCCCTTTTGATGAAAATAGAAAAGGATTAAACTTAGGAGAGGCAGCGGCTTTTTTGGTATTAGAGTCTGATGTTTTAGTTGCTAAAGAGAATAAAAAGGTGTTGGCTTATGTAAAGGGGTATGGAAATGCTAATGATGCATTCCACCAAACAGCATCCTCAGAAAATGGAGATGGAGCCACTTTAGCAATGGAAAAAGCATTGAAAGTTGCTAATTTACAAGCTAAAGATATAGATTATATTAACGCACACGGTACAGCTACTGGTAACAACGATTTATCCGAGGGTAGAGCCATAATTCGTGTTTTTAAAGATAATATACCCAATTTTAGTTCTACCAAACCATACACAGGGCATACCTTGGCAGCAGCAGGTGGTGTAGAAGCAGTGTATTCTGTTTTGGCACTTCAGAATAATGTTATATTTCCAAATTTAAATTTTAAGACACCGATGAAGGAGTTTTCTATAACTCCTCAAACGGAATTAAAACAAACGGAATTAAATACAGTTTTATCTAATTCGTTAGGATTTGGAGGGAACTGTTCCACACTAATATTTTCTAAATAATGAAGAAAGTTTTTGTAAACGGTTGTGGTGTTATTTCTGCTCAAAAAACCTTTGATAACGATACATTTTTAGAGGAGATAACTACATATAATGATAGAGTTATGCCTGTGGTAAACCCTGTATATAAGGATTTTATTTCTGGTGGTGCTGCTCGTAGAATGGCTAAAGGGGTTAAAATGGCAGTAGTAGCCTCTAACCTTGCTATGCAAGAAGCGCAATTAGAATCTGTAGATGCAATTATTACTGGTACGGGAATGGGTTGCTTGTTAGATTCTGAAAAATTCTTAAGTAAATTAATAGATAATAACGAGCAGTTTTTAACGCCAACTTCATTTATACAGTCTACACATAATACGGTGGGCGGGCAAATAGCCTTGGGTATACAGTGTACAGGGTATAATTTCACCTATGTACATTCCAGTGTGTCTTTTGAGTCAGCCTTGTTAGATGCCCAATTACAGTTATCCTTAGGAGAAGAAGAAAATATACTTATTGGTGGTGTAGACGAAAATGCCCCTTACACGATTAATATTCATAAATTAATTGGGTTTATAAAAGCAGAGAATACAGAAACTTTTTCTTTATTGCAAAGCAATACTTCCGGTGCTATTTTTGGTGAAGGAGCAAACTTTTTTACGCTTTCTACTAAAAATCAAGAATCTTCTTATGCCGAGGTTATTGGGGTAGAAACTCTAAATACAGTATCTAAAGAAAATTTAGACAACGCAATAGTATCCTTTTTAAAGGATAATAACTCTAGCTTGTCAGATCTAGATGTTATTGTATTAGGGAATAATGGCGATGTAGATTTTGATGGGTATTATAATCTACTTACTGAAGGTACTTTTGCAGAAACACAACAAGTGTATTACAAGCATTTAAGTGGGGAGTTTAACACCGTTTCTTCTTTTGGTTTTTGGTTAGGAGCTAAGATTTTAAAAACGCAGTCTATTCCTAAGGAAGTTAAGCTAAACCAAAAACAGACCAGTTCTATTAAAACCGTTTTATTATATAATCAGTATAGAGGAGAAAACCACAGCTTCACTTTACTTAAAAAATGCTAAATTTTGGTTCTATAAATAGAATTGTAATTGCACTTTTCAGTTTATTATTACTGGCAGATTATTGGTTGTCTATGCCCATTTATTTATATGTTTTCATTGGTTTTATTTGGTTTTCACTAACCGTTTGTGGCTCTTTCTTTATACAGTGGAATTATCATTTTTCATCTTATCATAGAAATACAAATATAGAAGAGAACAAAGTTGCTATTACTTTTGATGATGGCCCGCATCCAGAATTTACACCAAAGGCATTAGATCTTTTAAAAAAATACAATGCAAAAGCTACTTTTTTCTGTATAGGAAAAGAAATGGAAGCGTATACATCTATTGTATCTAAAATAATAGATGGTGGACATACAATAGGTAATCATACCTATTCGCACACGCGAAATTTTGGGTTTTTAAGCACGGGAAAAGTGAAACAAGAATTACAGAGAACAAATGCTATTGCTAAAAAATATTTTAATATTGGTTTACGATTATATAGGCCAGCATTTGGAGTTACAAACCCTAGAATTAAGAGGGTTTTACAGGACATAGACTTAGTGCCTGTCGGGTGGAGTATTCGTTCTTTAGACACCACTAAGAGGTCTAAAAAAAGGATACTAAATAGAACAATAAAAAACCTTAAAAAGGGAGATGTCATCCTTTTACACGATACTAGTGCTAAAAGCATCGCGGTTTTGGAACAGTTATTGCTATTTTTACAGCAAGAAAAATTGCAATCGGTAACGGTAAATGAATTGCTAGATATTTCAGCCTATGAATAAGATACTATATTTTCTTTTTTTTATCGCTTTTATTGGAGGGGTTACGGCTCAGACAAAAATGAGTACACAAGAAGCAGCGGTTTTAAAAAGTAAAGTAAAAGCTAGAGCAGATAAAACCCAATTCATTTCTAGTGATTTTACACAATACAAACATTTAGATTTTTTGTCTAATGATATAGAATCTACAGGAAAACTGTCTTTTAAAGCACCGAATACAGTTAAATGGGAATATGTAAAACCTTTTGTTTACTCTGTTTTGTTTAAAGGGGAAACGTTATATATTAATAACGAAGGAGATAAGAGTAATGTGGATATGGGCTCTAATAAATTATTTAAGGAGCTTAATACCCTTGTTACTTCTAGTATTAGAGGAGATATGTTTAAGGAAGAGCACTTTTCTATAACCTACTTTAAAAAGGCAAAAAATAGTGAAGTGCATTTTGCTCCAAAAGACGCGAATTTAGCAGAATTTATTAAAACATTTCAGATTACATTTAATAGTGTAGGGGATGTTATGGAAGTTAAAATGATAGAGCCGTCTAACGACTATACGCAAATAGTTTTTTCCAAGCGCAAGGTTAATAAAGCAATTCCAGATGCGGTATTTGCTCAGTAGTATTTGTTTTTTGTTCCTTATTTCTTGTGCTAGCTATTCTAAAAAAAATGCACTTGTAAAAGAACAAATAAATACGGTGCAGGTTTATAATCCGTATTTTTCTAACGAAGCTAAAGATTATGTTTATAAGGCAGATTTACAGTTTTATAAAAGAAAATTCTCTGGAATAATAATAATAAAAAAAATTGCGGAGAAAGAACACCGATTGGTGTTTGCTACGGAAATGGGGAATAAAATATTCGATTTTTCCTTTCATCAGAATGAATTTAAAGTGAATTATGTTTTGGGAGATATGGACAAGAAGATTATTCTAAATATCTTGCAAAGAGATTTTACTACATTATTAAAAGAGTATAATACAAGCACACGAACATTTAGTAGAGAAAGCTTAAATGTAAAAGAGGCTGAGGTGGGGAATAAAAGACATTTTTATTTTTATGAGAATGTTGGGTTAACCAAAATTGTGAGGGAAAGAAAAGGAAAAGAAAAGGTAGTATATCATTTTTTAGAAATAAAAGATAATATTGCACAGCGTATTTTAATAGAGCATAAGAATATCCAATTAAAAATAAAATTAAAAGGAATATAACATGAAAAAAGTAATTGTAGTACTACTATTTTTTGTTTTC
The DNA here is from genome assembly GCF_016744255.1 of Maribacter sp. GTDB lineage: Bacteria > Bacteroidota > Bacteroidia > Flavobacteriales > Flavobacteriaceae > Maribacter_B. Next base: position 11,754 of record NZ_JADGES010000002.1, on the reverse strand, counting down.
TCAATAGAAGCTTTTTCACAATCAAAAGTAAGGCCAGGAATACGTTTGGGTTTAAATAGTGCTAATATTTCTAACACTAATTTAGAGGATAAAATAGGTCTTAATGGAGCTGTGTTTGCAGATATTAGGTTTACAGATTTTTATGCTCTACAACCCGAAATAGCTTTTTCTAGTCAAGGCGGAGAGTCCTCCTTTAATGGGGAAGATTTAAATGTAAATTATATATCTATTGCGGCGGTTAGTAAATTTTTTGTAATTCCTAAACAAGGATTGCATTTTATTGTGGGGCCTAGTATAGATATTGATTTCGATAATAACCTTATTAATATAGTTAATGATACCAATAATTCGGATGTTACTCCAATAGATTTAGCTTTGTTTTTTGGAATAGGATATGAGTTTCCTTTTGGGTTAATTATAGAAGCACGTTACAAGCAAGGGTTAATTAATATAGATTTGTTTGATGATTTTTTTGACGATAACCAAGAAAATAACACAAGCTTAAATACCGTTTTTCAAGTAGGAATTGCTTATAAATTCAAGATTTAAAATATGCTAATAGAAGGATTATATACCGTAGAAAATTTTGTTAAAGAAGATAGTGCTGTAAAAGCAACTATAAAAATATACAAAGAGCACGACATTTTTAAAGGGCATTTCCCTGGTAACCCGGTGATGCCTGGAGTTTGCATGATACAGATTATAAAAGAACTAACAGAGAAAGCAACAGGAAAGCCGTTGTTCTTGTCCGTGTCGTCTAATATAAAATTTATGGCGATTATTAATCCTGAAAAAAATGATATACTACAGCTTACTTTGGCAATTACAGAAATAGAGGGTGCTTATAAAGTAAAGAATACCACTTTTTTTGAGGATACATTGGCATTGAAATTAAGTGCAACTTTTAAAATTGTAGAATAATATGAAGTCTTTTTTTGGAATTGTATTATTGGTTATAAGTTTTTTAGGACCTAATTTATCAGAAATTAGAAAGAACTTTATACAGGCAAGTGAGACCAAGGAAATTGCTGAAAAGTTATATAATACTTTAGAGAATATAACGAAAGAAAGCAAGCCTATTTTGGTAGCTTATAAGGGAGCCGCATCTACACTAAAAGCCAAACACAGTAAAGGGGTAAAACAAAAAAAGAGTTTTTTTAAAGAAGGGGCAGGGTATTTAGATTTTTCGATAGAGAAAGCCTCAGAGAATATAGAGATACGTTGCTTGCGTTTAAGTGTTCAGGAGCATTCCCCAAAAGTTTTAAAATACAAAAAAAATATAGCAGAAGACAAGCAATTTTTAATAGATAATTTTCAGAAAACTACCGATACAGCAGTAAAGAAATTTGTTAAAGACTATGTTTTACAATCTTCCCTTTTTGATGCTACTGAAAAGAAGTTGTTTTAGTACCTTCAATTGTTATCTTTGTTAAAAACCAAAGTCTTTGTAAAAAAGACCTTGCAATACGTTTATATTTTTGCCAATAAATACACCATCTATTCAGGAATCTATAGAACAACTAAAGTGTTGTGTAGTTATCCCTACATATAATAATGAGAAAACCATAAGAAAAGTTATTCTAGGTGTTCTTGTCTACACTAAAGATATTATTGTAATCAATGATGGTTCTACCGATAATACGGCAGGTATTTTATCCGAATTTACCCAAGTTACTCGTGTAGATTTAAAAGATAATAAAGGTAAAGGAAATGCCTTACGAATAGGTTTTAAAAAAGCATTAGAATTAGGTTTTTCTTATGCAATTACGATAGATTCCGATGGCCAACATTTCCCAGAGGATATTCCCGTTTTTATAAATGCATTACAGCAAGAAGACACGAAAAATGTACTTTATATTGGTGCTCGTAATATGCAGCAGACAGATGTTCCCAAAAAGAGTAGTTTCGGGAATAAATTTTCTAATTTTTGGTTTTGGTTCGAGACAGGTATTTCCTTAAAAGATACCCAAAGTGGATTTAGGCTTTACCCAATCACGGAATTAAAAGGTTTAAAATTTTACACCCCTAAGTTCGAGTTCGAAATAGAAATTATAGTAAGAGCTGCGTGGAAAGGCACTTTAGTGAAAAACCTCCCAGTACGAGTTACTTACAATGAAGAAGAAAGAGTATCTCATTTTAGACCTTTTCAAGACTTTACGAGGATAAGTATTTTAAATACCTGGTTAGTATTAATTGCTTTATTCTATATTAAACCTAGAGATTTATACAGACGGTTTAAGAAAAAAGGATTTAGACGATTTTTAAAAGAAGATCTCTTACAGAGTAATGATTCCCCTAGAAAAAAAGCGTTTTCTATTGCTTTGGGTGTTTTTATAGGCCTATCTCCTTTATGGGGTTTGCAAACGGTATTGGTTTTTTCCTTAGCTATTCTTTTAAAGTTAAATAAAGCCATAGCTTTTGCTTTCTCTAATGTAAGTTTACCACCATTTATTCCTTTTATTTTATATGCAAGTTCTAAAATTGGACAATTTATTCTAGGAGAAAATATTTCGTATACTTTGGACGATATGACAACTAATTTTGAAGTCTTAAAACATTTAAAAACTTATATAGTGGGTAGCTTAACCCTTGCCGCTGTTTCTGCAATTGTAATAGGGTTCTCAACATATCTATTTTTAACTGTTTTCGAGAAAAGAAAGATGATAGGGCAAAATGGGTAATTTTTTATATAAAATATATCAACAAATAGCTGAGCGAAAAATAGCTGGTTTACTAGCATTACTTGTTCTAGTAATTGGCTTTGGAGCTTTGGCTAGCAAAATTACTTTTGAGGAAGATATTACCAAACTTATTCCTGTAAGTACAGAGAATGCTGATTATCAAAAAGTATTGCAGACGGTAAAGTTTACAGATAAAATTATTGTAAACATACAAAGAGAACCCAATAGCAAAGTTTCAGATATTACTGGGTATGCAACTACTTTTTTAGATAGTTTGGTTAAACAGTCCGATTATGTAGAAGACGTTCAAGGTAAAATTTCCGATGATGTAGTTTTTAATACTATTGATTTTGTATATGAAAATTTACCCCTGTTTTTAGAGGGATCAGACTATGCTGTTTTAGAACAAAAAACTACTAGAGATAGTTTAGTGAGTATCACCAAGCAGAATTATAATACCCTTATTTCTCCCACGGGAATAATTGCTAAAAAGACCATTCTAAAAGACCCGTTAGGGCTTTCTTTTATAGCAATGAAAAAGTTGCAAAGTTTGGGTGTCGGAGACGATTTTACTCTGAAAGATGGTTTTTTACTGACCAAAGATGAGCAACATATTCTTCTTTTTATTACTCCTAAATACCCATCTAGTGAAACGGATAAAAACACTAATTTCTCTATTGCTTTATATAAAATCCAAGAAGAATTAAATACGCAATATAAAGGCAAGGTAAATAGTGAATATTTTGGAGCAGCTTTAGTTGCGGTCGCAAATGCTAATCAAATTAAAAACGACATTCAATTTACAGTAGGTATTGCATTGACGTTGCTGTTGGTTATTCTAGTATTTTTTTACCGTAAGCTTACGGTTCCTATTGTACTTTTCTTACCAACCCTTTTTGGGGGATTGTTATCTGTTGCCATTCTGTATCTTTTACGAGGTAACATTTCTGCGATTTCGTTAGGAATTGGTTCTGTACTTTTAGGAGTAACATTAGATTATTCGTTGCATATATTAACCCATATACGAAACAATAAAAGTATAGAAAGTCTTTATGTAGATGTAGCACCGTCTATTTTAATGAGTAGCCTAACAACGGCAAGTGCTTTTTTGTGTCTATTGTTTATAAAATCCCAGGCACTACAAGATCTCGGTATTTTTGCTGCTATTAGCGTATTAGGGGCATCTGTTTTTGCATTGTTATTAATTCCGCAAATATATAGTTCTAAAGAAAGTAAAACGGATAAAAACAATATACTAGATCGTTTAGCTTCCTATGAAATTCATAAAAATAAAATAGTGCTTTCGGGAATTGCATTGGCATTGTTCATTAGCATTTTCACCTATAATAAAGTAATCTTTAATACCGATATTGCTAAAATGAATTACGAGCCTAAAGAACTTTTAGATGCTCGTAATAATTTAGAGAAGCTAACCGATCTGGGTTCTAAATCTATCTATGCTGCGGCATACGGCAGTAATCTAGAAACAGCTTTGCAAATTAATGATAGTATATACAGCGTTTTAAAAGAAAATAAGCTTCAGGGTAATCTTAAAAATTTCAGCTCTATCGGAGCTTTGGTAGCGTCTAAAAAAAAGCAAAAAGAAAAAATTCAACGTTGGAAAGAATTTTGGAATGCGAAAAAAACTTTGCAGACTAAAAATGATTTAATTGAGACAGGTAAAACTTTTGGATTTAAACCATATACATTTAACGCTTTTTACAACGTATTAGAGAAAGACTTTACACCCCTTTCTTTGGTAGATTATGAGGCTATTGATGTATTGTCTATTTCAGATTTTATTGGAACCAAAGAAGGTTTTACAGCCGTAACTTCTTTAATAAAAGTAGATACGCCAGAAGATGCCGAAACAATTAAAAGAAAGCTAAGTAATGACCAGACTATTCTAATAGACCGTCAGGGAATGAATGAAGCTTTTTTGGGGAATCTTAAAAATGATTTCAACCAGTTAATTGGTTATTCTGTTTTGGTAGTTTTAGTGCTATTGCTTCTTTTTTACAAGAGCTTTTCTGTTACTTTAGTAACGGGTATTCCTATTTTTTTAACCTGGTTTTTAACCATAGGGGTAATGGGATTGTTACATATAGAGTTTAATATATTCAACATTATTATTTCTACTTTTATTTTTGGATTGGGAGTAGACTACAGTATTTTTATTACGAATGGTCTGTTAGCAGAAAACAGAACAGGAGAGAAGGTTTTGCCTACGCATAAAACTTCTATTTTACTATCTGTAATCACTACTATTTTGGGAGTTGGTGTTCTTGTTTTTGCAAAGCACCCAGCTTTGTATACCATTTCTGTGGTTTCTTTGGTGGGTATATTGTCGGCAGTGCTTATTGCTTTTGCCATACAACCTTTGCTTTTTAAATTATTTATAGGGAATAAGACCAAAAGACCAGTTTCTTTCCGATTGTTTATTCACTCAGCCTTGTCTTTTGGGTATTTTGGTTTGGGAGGATTGGTTCTTTCTCTTTTAGGGATTATCATCGAAATAATTCCATTGCCAAAGAAAATAAAAATGGGTTGGTTCCATAGAGTTATTTCTAAACTTATGGGGTCTGTTTTGTATACGAATAGGTTTCTAGATAAGAAAGTAATCAACCTAACAAAAGAGACTTTCAAAGAGCCTGTTATGATTATTGCGAACCATACCTCTTTCTTAGATATATTGGCAATAGGAATGTTGCATCCAAAAATTGTTTTTTTGGTAAATGATTGGGTATATAATTCCCCAGTTTTTGGTAGGGCAGTGCGGGCAGCAGGTTTTTATCCGGTTACTAATGGAGTAGAAAATGGAGAAGCGCATTTACGTACTAAAGTTGCACAAGGATATTCCCTTATTACATTTCCAGAAGGTACACGTTCTACAACCAATAAGATAAAAAGGTTTCATAAGGGAGCTTTTCATTTGGCAGAGAAATTAAATTTACATATTCTTCCCATTCTTATCCATGGGAATTCCGAGGTGAACCCCAAAGGCAGCTCTGTAATACGAGATGGGAGCTTAACCGTTAAGATATTAGATAAGATAGCGGGGAATGATATTTCTTTTGGCAGGAACACAAGGGAGCAAACAAAACAAATAAGCACTTATTTTAGGGATGAATTTAAAATACTTCGGGGAGAAATAGAAGATGCCTTGTACTTTCATTCCTTGGTATTATTGGAGTATAGGTATAAAGGAGATGTTTTACATAATGCTATTAAAGAAGATTTAAAAACCAATGCCTTAGTCTATAAAGAGGTTTTAGATTATATAGACTCTAAAGCGACTATTTTACACCTATCCCAAGATTTTGGGCAGTTAGATTTTTTATTAAAGTTAGATGCTCCTGACCGAAAAATAAACGTATACCTTAAAGATACTAATGTAAGGCAAGTTGTTGCAAATAGTTACATTGCCTATAATTATGGTAAAATGAATTTCCCTAGTCGGGTAAAAGGCGTTTTTACAGATATAGCAAATGTTGCTATTGTAAATTTAGCGTTGTTAGATTCGGAAGACAAGATATCGTTATTAAAGTCTGAAATTACTATCTTAATCCTATTAAAAGAAGGTAAGTCTTTACAGATAGAAGATATTTTGGAGAACGGATTCAAGATAGATAAAGAAATATCACAAGCCCTATTTTTAAAAAGGCACGTTAAAATATGAACAAGAAGTATGATGTTGTAGTTGTTGGGAGTGGTATGGGAGGCCTTGTTTCTGCTATTATTTTAGCGAAAGAAGGTAAGAGTGTTTGCGTTTTAGAAAAAAACAACCAGTATGGCGGTAATTTACAAACCTTTGTTCGAGAAAAAACTATTTTTGATACAGGGGTTCATTATTTAGGAGGACTTTCTAAAGGACAGAATCTATATCGTTATTTTAAATATTTAGGCATTTATGATGGTTTAAACCTAAAAAAAATGGATGTCGACGGTTTTGATATTATCACTTTCGATGGTGATGAAGCCGAATATAGCCATGCACAAGGGTACGAGAATTTTCAACAATCTTTAATAGTACAATTCCCTGAGGAGGAGGAAGGTATCCAAGCGTATTGCACACAATTAAAAGAAACCTGTGCTAAGTTTCCGCTTTATAATTTAAAATTAGGGAAGCCATATTATGATGATACGGACTTGTTTTCTCTTCCTGCTAAATCACACATAAATTCTTTTACAGACAATAAAAAATTGCAGGCAGTATTAGCGGGTTCTAATCTGTTGTATGCCGGAGAATCTGAAAAAACTCCTTTTTATGTACATGCACTTTCTGTGAATTCATACATAGAAAGTTCTTATCGTTGTGTAAATGGCGGTAGCCAAATAACCAAGTTGTTAATTAGAAAATTAATAGAAAATGGAGGTGAGGCTTATAAACATCAAGAAGTAACGCAATTAGAATACAAGGATAAAAAAATAATTGCGGCACATACGAAAGATGGGAATATAGTTGAGGGGGATATTTTTATATCAAATATAGAACCAAAAGTTACCCTAAAATTAGTTGGCGAAACTAATTTTAGAAAAGCCTATAGTAATAGAATTAAAGGGATAGAAAGTACGGTATCTGCTTTTAGTATTCATTTGGTTTTAAAACCAGAAATGGTGAAGTATCTAAATAAAAACTATTACCATTATAAAACGCCGGATGCTGTTTGGAACTGCCATAACTATACCCAAGAAAATTGGCCGTTAGGATATATGGTTTCTATGGGAGTTAAAAAAGGCTTAGGAGAATGGGCAGACCAATTAACCGCTATTACCTATATGCAATATGATGAAGTACGTTCCTGGGACGATACATTTAATACCGTTGCCCAGAAAAATGAAAGAGGAGAAACGTATGAAGATTTTAAAAAAATAAAAGCAGAACAGTTTCTTAAAGAATTAGAGAAGAAATTTCCTAATATAAGAGAGTGTGTTCAAACGGTTTATACGTCATCACCCCTTTCTTATAGAGATTATATAGCCTGTAATGAAGGCTCTATGTATGGGTATGTAAAAGATGTAAATAACCCGTTAAAATCTGTTTTATCACCAAGAACAAAAATTAGCAATTTATTGTTTACTGGGCAAAGTTTAAACATGCACGGAATTCTGGGTGTTACTATTAGCGGAATTGTTACCTGCTCCGAAATTTTGGGTCGTGAGTATTTATTAAATAAGATAATAGAACCTACGGCAGAAGAAAATATAGAAGTTAGATAATGAGATTATATTTCAATCGTAAGATGATAGCCAATTTATGTTTAATACCTCTACCTCGCATTCTTGGGTCAGGGTCGTTTGTTAAGGTTTTAGGGTGTCTTTTTATTTTAACTGGAGCAGTATCTTGCGGTGTTTCTAAATCTTTAAAGAACATTCCAGATATTAGTAACTATTCTTTAGAAAAACCAGAAAGAATACAGGTGGCCGATTCTAGTTACACTACGGAGAATGGTTTTATAGCAAAGAATAAACAAGGCCTATGGGAACTTTATGTAAAGGGAAACCCTATGGAGCTTGGTTTACATACAGGAGCATTAACACAAGAGCTTTTTCATAAGCAAGAAAATGCATTATTGTCTAAAGTAGATGAATTGGTGCCTTCTAAAACCAAACAATATTTACTACGTAAATTTTTAGCTTGGTTTAATCGTAAAATGTATCTCAACATTAAGGAAGATTTTAAATCAGAGATCTATGGATTGTCGCAATATGCATCTTCAAAATACCAGCATATAGCAGAACCTTATCCAAGAATATTGTATTTGCATGGCGCGCATGATATTGGGCATGCCTTACAAGATTTGGCTTTAGTTGGTTGTTCTTCTTTTGCCGCTTGGGGAGATAAAACAGAAGATGGTGAACTTATTATTGGTCGGAACTTAGATTTCTACGCTGGCGATACTTTTGCGGAAGATAAAATAATAGCATTTGTAGAGCCAGATAAAGGGCATTCTTTTATGTCTGTTACTTGGGGTGGAATGCTCGGTGTAGTTTCAGGAATGAATAACCAAGGGATAACAGTTACCATCAATGCAGGAAAATCTAAATTTCCTTTGGTAGCAAAGACACCTATTTCTTTGGTTACAAGAGAGATTCTACAATATGCAGGTACTATTGAAGAGGCTATTGCAATTGCCAAGAAGAGAGAAGTATTTGTGTCGGAATCCATTTTTGTTGGCAGTGCTAAGGATAAAGAAGTGGTTCTGATAGAAGTGTCTCCCAAAAATTTTGGAGTTTATAAGGTAGAAAATCAGAATACGTTGGTTTGTTCCAATCATTTTCAAAGTGCCGCCTATGCAGAAGATAAAAAAAATAAACAGCATATTTTAGAGAGTCATTCCCAGTATCGTTATGAGCGTATGGAAGAGTTGTTAGGGGAGAACCCTAAAGTAACTCCAGAAGTAGCAGTTGGTATTCTTAGGAATAAAGAAGGTTTAGGTAATAAAGAGATTGGTTATGGTAATGAAAAGGCATTAAATCAACTTTTAGCGCATCATGGTATAGTGTTTAAACCAGAAGAATTATTGGTTTGGGTTTCTTCTAATCCATATCAATTGGGCGAATTTGTTGCCTATGATTTAAATACCATTTTTAATAAAGGGGAAATAGTTAAAAACCCGAAGGGCCTAGCGAGTAATGCATTACGAATTAAAAAGGATTCTTTTCAATACACTAAAGCTTTTAGGGATTACCAAACCTATAAGTCCCTAAAGAGTAGCATTGAGAGTGCAATTAAAAAAGAAAAAAAGCTAGATTTACAAGTGCTTCAAGATATACAAGATAGTAATCCTAATTATTGGGAAGCATATTATATTAGCGGACAATACTTATACGAACAAGACTACTACAGAGCAGCCTTTGAGGTTTTTAATACCGCAAAGACTAAAGAAATTACCACACTTGTAGACCAAGAAAATGTAGACCATTATCTTCGCAAGATAAAACGGAAAATAAACCTATGATTCCTGAAATAGAAAAAGCAAACACAGCCTCGATAAAAGCTTTCCAAGAAGAAAAATTACAAGAGCTTATTCTTTATTTACAGGAAAATTCTCCATACTATAGGCGGTTGTTTAAGAGTCATAAAATAGCTCCAGAAGATATTAAGAGCATAGAAGATTTGCCTAAAATTACACCGACAACTAAAGAGGAGTTACAAAAATACAATGCCGATTTTTTATGTGTTTCTAAGTCGGAAATAATAGACTACGTTACTACTTCTGGTACTTTAGGGGATCCTGTTACTATAGCATTAACTGATGCAGATTTAGAACGTTTAGCGTATAATGAATCTATTTCCTTTGCTTGTGCAGGAATAGAAAAAGAAGATGTTTTACAATTAACCACAACTATAGATCGCCGTTTTATTGCGGGACTTGCTTATTTCTTAGGAGCAAGAAAATTGGGAGCAGGTATTATAAGAGTAGGTGCGGGTATACCGGAATTACAATGGGATACTATTTTAAAATTTAAGCCTACCTATCTTATTGTTGTTCCTTCCTTTTTATTAAAACTGGTTAAGTATGCAGAGGAGCATGGTATAGATTATAAAAATTCAGGAATTAAAGGTGCAGTTTGTATTGGAGAGTCTTTACGTAATCAAGATTTTTCTTTGAATATTTTAGGGAATAAAATAAAGGAGAATTGGGATATAGATTTGTATTCTACCTACGCATCTACAGAAATGAGTACTGCTTTTACAGAATGTTCTGAAAAACAAGGAGGGCACCAACATCCAGAATTAATTATAGTTGAAATCTTAGATGAAAACAATCGGCCTGTGGCAGCAGGAGCAGAGGGAGAGTTAACCATTACAACACTTGGCGTAGAAGCAATGCCTCTTTTACGTTTTAAAACAGGAGATATTGTAGTAGCACATAATTCGCCTTGCGGATGTGGAAGAAATACGGTTAGAATTGGCCCATTGGTTGGCAGAAAAAAACAAATGGTGAAATATAAGGGAACTACCCTTTATCCGCCAGCAATGGACAACCTCTTAAACGATTTTAGTGCCGTAGAGAGTCACGTTATTGAAATTTACCACAATGATATTGGTACCGATGAAATTCTTATTAAAATAGCCTCTAAAGACGAATCTAAAGAGCTAGAAAACGAAATTAGAGATCACTTTAGATCTAAACTTAGAGTAGCTCCAAGAATTAAATATTGCGATAATGCAGAGATTCAAAAACTAAGAGCTTCTATGTTGGGAAGAAAACCTGTTACAGTTATAGATAGAAGAGGGTAATTATTAAAAAATTGATAGATATATTTTTTACAACCATATTTTCGTAATCTTAAATTTGACAAAAGAATTAGCATTTCTTTATGCGTAATCGCACGTTATTTAATCTATTTTTAAAGGATTGAAGTTACATATTGTAATTCTCAAGATGTAAAATGTTGTTCTGAGATTTATAAAAAACATACTACTATTTCAAAAAAAGATATTTTTGGGTACGCTCTTAATTTCGATTCCTATTGGAATTTTATTTGGAGGGACTTTATTGAATATTGCAATTTGCTATTTAGTAGCAGCTCCATTAGTACATTTCTATGTTTATGATTTTCAGTGCCAGCAGGAATATTATTATTACTATAACTTAGGGTTTAGTAAAACAATATTGTGGTTTTCTACGATGGGAGTTGGAGTTTTTAATATTATTATTCTCTTACTACTATGAAAAGATTACACGTAGATAGTATAACCAAGTCATTTGATAATAAAGTCTTGTTAAGTGATGTTTTTATTTCTTGTGGAATAGGAGAAATAAAAGGATTGTTGGGAAGAAATGGTTGTGGTAAGTCTACCTTGTTAAAAATTATTTTTGGGGTAGAAAATGCAGATTCTAGGTTTGTTAGAGTTGGAAAGAAAGTCATTCAAAATATTTCACAAGGAAGAAGTATTCTAAATTATCTGCCACAAGAGAATTTTTTACCTAAAAACGTAAAAATAAAATTCCTGATTAATCTTTTATTGATTGTCCGTAAATACTCATAATTGATAAATATTTCGTAAATTATGTTAAAATAACCGACATGAATATATTTAGTTTTGGGGTGCATTTCCACA